>CAYYCA010000218.1:0-4205 GCA_964470265.1 uncultured Fimbriimonadales bacterium
GAAAATCAGGGATGCTCGTTTGGAGATTGAACTCAAGCGTTGTACCCTTATCAGGGGGGGACAGGGGGTGAGGGCTGCAGTTTGTTTCACTTGAACCCCCAATTGGTATTAGGTGCGTCCCAAACAGAATCATCCCCAACAAGCAGCACAAATCGTCGGCGTCCCCGCGCTATCAGGTACACTTCTAAGCGCAATGGTTATCGGCGTTCCGAAGGAGATTAAGCCCGACGAGTATCGCGTCGCGATGACGCCGTCGGGTGTGGAGATTTTGACGCATCATGGGCATACGGTGCTGATCGAGCGCGGCGCGGGCGACGGCACGGGCATCCCCGACGGCGAGTACGAGGCGGCGGGCGCGAAGCTGGTGGATCAGGCGACCGTCTGGCGCGACGCCGAGATGATTGTGAAAGTAAAAGAGCCGCTGCCCAGCGAATACCCCCTGATTCGCCCCAATCAGGTGATTTTCACCTTTTTCCACTTCGCAGCGAGCGAGGAGTTGACCCGCGCGATGGTCAAAAGCGGCGCGGTGTGTATCGCCTATGAGACAATCCAGACCCCCGACGGCGCGCACCCGATTCTGCTGCCGATGAGCGAGATTGCAGGACGGATGGCGGTGCAGGTCGGCGCGTGGTGCTTGGAGCGTCCGATGGGCGGGCGGGGCGTGCTGCTCGCGGGCGCGCCAGGCGTGTTGCCGGGCACGGTCGTCGTGATTGGCGCGGGCGTGGTGGGCGCGAACGCAGCGCGTATCGCCGCAGGCTTCGGCGCGCGCGTGATTATCCTCGACATCAATGTCGCCCGCCTGCGCGCCTTAGAAGAGACCCTGCCCGCGAATGTGGACACCCTCTATTCTAACCCAGCCAACCTGCGCGAGGCGACGCAGCAGGCGGATTTGATTGTCGGCGCAATCTATGTAACCGGCGGGCGTACGCCGATACTTATTAAACGCGAGATGCTCTCCACGCTCAAAACAGGCGCAGTGCTGGTGGATGTCTCCGTCGATCAGGGCGGGCTGGCGGAAACGATACGCCCCACCACCCATCGCGAGCCGACCTATGTGGTGGACGGCGTCGTGCATTACGCCGTGAGCAACATGCCGGGCGCAGTGGCGCGCACCTCCACCTACGCACTGACCAACATCACCACCCCCTATGTGCTGCGCCTCGCGGAACACGGCTGGCAGGAAGCGTGCCGTCAGGATCCCGCGCTCCGACAGGGGCTGAACATCGTACAGGGCAAGGTCACGCTCCAGCCGATTGCGGAGCAGTTCGGATACGAGTTCGTCGCGCCTGAGACGGTGTTATAGGCTGGCGCAAGAAAAACCAAAACGAAGGAGGCAACGGATGCAAACCTACGCATACGGCTATCCCCGACTGGGCGAAAACCGCGAGTTCAAGAAAATAATCGAGGGCTACTGGCAGGGCAAGGTGAGCGAAGCGGAGCTGCAGCAGGGCATCCGCGAGCTGGAGCAGACCCGCCTGGCGACCTACGCGCAGTTCGTCGACGCCTACCCCGTCGGCGAGCTGACCCTGTACGACAACATGCTTGATACCGCCATTATGCTGGGCGTCTATCCGATAGACCCCGCCGACCTGAACGCCTACTTTGAGCTGGCGCGCGGCGCGGACGCCCTGCCGATGACCAAGTGGTTCAACACGAACTACCACTATCTGGTTTCGCGCCTTGCGCCCATTAGCGAATTCAAGGCGCGCTGGCGTAAGCCGCTGTTCGCTTTGCGTCGCTGGTTCGAAACCGAGATGTTTTATCACGCGCCCGAGCTGAGCGACGCTGAGTTTCAAGCGCACTGGAACAAGCCCCAGCAGGCGCAGGCAGAACACAGCGCGGGCTATCCCTATCTGATTGGACCGTACACCTTCCTGCGCCTGAGCCGCGGGCTGGAGCCAGAGCAGCTGCCCACCGTGCTGGAGAAGCTCACGCCCGTCTATGCCGAAATTCTGCGCAGCCTGAAAGACGCGGGCGCAGCTTATGTGCATATCGACGAGCCTGCCTTCGCGATGGATGTGCCCGACGCCGATGTGCAGGCAATCCGCGCCGCCTACCAGACGCTGGGGCAAGCCGCGCCGATTCTGCTGTTCACCTACTACGACAGCGTAGACTTCCTGCCCCAACTGTACGACCTGCCGATTGCAGGCATCGGGCTGGACTTGGTTCACGGCAAGCGCAACTACGACCACCTCGCGCAGCACGGCTTCCCCAGCGATAAGATACTGATTGCGGGCGTGGTAGACGGGCGCAATGTGTGGAAGACCGACTTGAACGCGACCGTCGAGCGGGTCAAGCAACTACAGGCTCAGACGGGCGCAACCGTGTGGCTCTCTAACGCCGCGCCGCTCATGCACCTGCCCGTCACGGTGGAGCCTGAAACCAAGCTTGACCCCGCCCTGCGCGAGCGAATCGCCTTTGCCAAAGAGCGACTGCAGGAGCTGCGCCTACTGAAGACCCTGCTGACCGAAGGTGAGACCGACGCGACCCGCGCATGGAACGCCTATCAGCATTCCGCCGACCACTGGTACTCGCAGGCGGTGCAGCAGCGCGTAGCAAACCTGAAGCCTCAAGACTTCGAGCGCGAACTGCCCTACGCTGAACGCGATAAACTGCAGCGCGAGCGACTAAAACTGCCCCTGTTCCCCACCACCACCATCGGCAGCTTCCCGCAGACGCCCGAAGTGCGCCAGATGCGCCAAGCCTACCGCACGGGCAAAATCTCCGCGCAAGAGTACGAGACCTACATCCAGAACCAGATTCGCGAGTTGATTCAGTTCCAGGAAGAGCTGGGGCTGGATGTGCTGGTACACGGCGAGTTCGAGCGCACCGACATGGTGGAGTTTTTCGCGGAGAAGATGGACGGCGTTGCCTTCACGCAGCACGGCTGGCTACTCTCGTATGGCACGCGCGTCTACCGCCCGCCCATCATCTACGGCGATGTGGCGCGCACGGAGCCGATGACCGTCAAAGAGATTGCGTACGCGCAGTCGCTCACGCAGAAGCCCGTGAAAGGCATGCTGACGGGCCCCGTGACCATCATCGCGTGGAGCTATGTGCGCGAGGACATCCCCGTCGAGCAGGTCGCCTATCAGATTGGGCTGGCGTTGCAGGACGAAGTGCGCGATTTGGAGAACGCGGGCATCGCGATTATCCAGATTGACGAGCCTGCCTACCGCGAGAAAGCCCCGCTGAAACGCGCCGACTGGGACGCCTACTTCCGCTGGGCGGCGCAGGCGTTCAAACTCGCCGCTCGCGCCAAACCCGAAACGCAGGTACATACCCACATGTGCTATTCGGAGTTCAACGCGGTCCTGCACTACATCGACTGGATGGACGCCGATGTGATTACTATCGAAGCCGCCCGCGCCAAAGGCGAGGTGATTAGCGCGTTCGAGCATTACAACTACGCGCGGCAAATCGGACCAGGCGTGTTCGATGTGCATACGCCCGCCGTGCCCAGTGTGGAGTCGATCGAGACCGTGATGGAGCGCGCCGTGCGCGTGTTCCCCAAGCAGCAGTTCTGGGTGAACCCCGACTGCGGTCTCAAGACGCGCAAGTGGGACGAGGTTGTGCCCGCTTTGAAAAACATGGTGCAGGCGGCGCAGAACCTGCGGGCAAAGTACGGCGGATAACTCCGAGCGAGGCGCGGGGATATTAAGTCCTCCAGATATGAAATCGTCGGCGGGACGCTGACGCTACGAACGCGCTTTGCGTAGCGTCGGCGTCCCGCCGACGATTTGCGCTACTTGAACTCGCGATAGGTATTAGCCTGCGCAGGCGGGCTTTGCTGGCACAAGAACGATTTCAGCCAAATGAGTGATGGGGAGTGGATTGTTCACAACCCCGTCACTTACTTCACTGAGTTTTGAAGTTTCACTTCCTATACACGCGCTAATACCGACTATGGGTTCAAGTGAAACAAACTGTAGCCCTCACCCCCATGCCCCCTCTCCTGATAAGGGTACAACGCATAGGTTCAACTCGGCTGTACCAACAACCGATTTGGCTCCATCAACCACCTTACCCCCCTCCTTTAGGTTCCCCCCGCTTCGCGAGGGGAACCGAAAAGCGGCTTGGTTCCCCCTACGCAGTAGGGGGAACCTGCAGGAGGGGGTTCGGGAAAAATCCGTCTCTGCCCTCTGCTTGAGGTGCTGAAAGCGGGGAAAACGAGCCAGCTGCGCCTGAATTGGTGGTAGAACCGT
>CAYYCA010000219.1:0-4172 GCA_964470265.1 uncultured Fimbriimonadales bacterium
ACGCCCAAGCCACGCAATTAGGCGGGAGGGTATGCATACCTACGATTACAGCAGCGATGAGATACTCATCGAACGATTCAAAGAAGGCGACGAGTTCGCCTTCGACCTGCTCGTGCGCCGCTACGAGCAGAAGGTGTACCAGCTTGCCTATCGCCTGACGAACAACCCTGACGACGCCGCCGATGTCGCCGCCGAAGCCTTTTTGCGGATGTATAACTCGCTCAAACGCTTTCGAGGCGACGCGCAGCTCTCCACCTGGCTCTACCGCGTGGTGAGCAATGTGTTCTTTGACTTCCGCAAGCGCGAGGCGCGCCATCAGCATATCCCCCTCGAACTGCCCACAGAGGAAAACGATGAGGCGATGGAGCTGCCCATCGAGGACGAGAGCGTCGACATCATCGGACACGCCCTGCACGAAGAGCAAAAACGGATCCTGATGCAGGCGATTCAACAGCTGCCAGAATACCAGCGCGTGATGGTGGTGCTGTTTCATATTGAGGAGCGTCCCTACGAGGAAATCGCTCAGATTTTGGGGTTGCCGCTGGGCACGATTAAGTCGCGCCTGAATCGCGCCCGCAACGCCCTGAGGCAGCTTCTGGAACCCTATCGGGAACTTTTCGGCATAGAAACCAGTCCTACAGTTGGACAGGCACAGGAGGCGAGCGATGCGCTGTGAACAAGTGAGGAATTTACTAAACGAATATATTGAAGGGTCTGTGAGCGGAGCGATGCGCGATCGGCTCGAGGCGCATCTGGAGGGGTGCGTCGAGTGTCGTCGCGAGTTGCAGTTGATGCAGGCAATCTGGCGGGGGTTGAGTGCGATGCCTGAAATCGAGCCGCCTGCCGACTTGCATGCGCGGATTATGACCCATGTGCGGGCGAACGCGCGCACGCGCGAGGCGCAGCAGCGCGTCGCCTTCTGGCGCTGGGCAGGCGCGGCGGCGGTTGCGGCAGGGCTGTTCCTGCTGGGCTTTTTCGCGGCGCAATCCGACGGCGTGCAGGCGGCGTTCGGCTTCGGCGGGAAGAGTAAACCAGCTCTCGAGACGCCCCAACCCGTACTGGCAGGCGTGTTCATCGAGTATCGCGCGACGGAGGAAGGCGTTCGTTTGCCGGTGCTGGAGGCGCGCATGAATCGCGCGGCGACCGCGGAACTGCGCCACGCCCTCAGTTCGCTTAACGAAACCAAACTGGTCTGGCGTGGGACGCTGCAGCCCGGCAAAACCGTCGAGATTCCACTCCAGACTCTGCTCCAGAACTCCAGCGAGCGCGTGTTGACCCTCTGGTGGAGCGTCGAGGGGCAACGGCGCGTGCTGTTTGTGCCCGCGGGTTATCCGCCTGCGAAAATCGCCTCCATCCGCTTGCAGGCGAAGCTGAGCGACGCGCTGCGCCAGCTCGCCAGTGTGTACCAGACGCCCATCGAGTGGGTTCCGAACGGCGAGGAGCCGCTGGTCGTGCTGGATGTGCAGGACGCGCCCCTCGAAGACGCGCTGCGCCAGCTACTGGTCGGCTCGAACTATACTCTCACACGCCATGGCGCAGCGTGGCGCGTGGCGGGTCGTTAGGCTAACCCCCCGCCCCAAAGTTGAACAGCACAATCAGCAAATCGGCGTCGTCCACCACGCCGTCGTTGTTCAGGTCCGCGCCAGAGTCGCTCGAGCCGAACTCGAACAGCACGCTCAGCAGGTCGGCGTCGTCGATGACGCCGTCGCCGTTCACATCGCCCAGCGTCTGGAAGTGCAGGCTCAGATACGCAAAGCCCTGCGCCGCAACCGACACATTCGTCAGGGTAATCGGCACATATTTCTCGGCGCGCGCCCGCACAGTGTAGGTTCCCGGCGCGTTCACGCGCTCGGAGAATCGGCCGTAGGCGTCGAGCGTCGTGCTAATCGTCTGTACCGTGTTCCCGCCCTGAATCAGCTCCAGCGTGAGCGGAACGCCCAGCGGCAGCCCCTGTCTGCCCTCGAGCCGCGCCTGACCATGCAGAATCTCCGTCGGGCTCACCGGACGAATCCGGTACACCCGATTGGCAAACAAGCTCACCACATAGAGGTAGCCGTCGGGTCCCAGGCGCAGGTCGGTCACCACGCCCCAGTTTGTACCGACGCGCGAGAGGTTGCGCTCGGATACGCTGTCCGCCACGCGGTCGGCTAACGCGCCTGTCAGCACAAAGTCGTCGCGATTGGCGTTGAGGGTGAACTGATACAGCCCGCCGTTGTTGCTCTCGCCTACCCAGGCTGTGTCGCGCACGCCCGCGTCAAATCGCGCCGAGCGAAGGAACGCGATGCTCGTCACGCCAATCGGCTGCAGCCACGAAAACACGGGGTCGGCGTAGTACGAGTTCGGCAGATACACCAGGTCGCCTGCGTCATACGCCTGGTTGCCGTTTTCCTGATAGGTCGCGTTGCGCGAGTCGGGTCCCATGATTTTCAGCCAGCCACTGTTGAACCCGCGCTCCACGAGATTAATCTCGTCGTACACATTCGGTCCGTTCTCGGTCATCCACAGGCGGGCTGTGAGGCTGTCGAACATCATCCCGAAGCTGTTGCGCACGCCGTATGCCCATAGACGGCGGATGCGCACATCCGAATGGCTAACGAACGGGTTATCGGGCGGGATGGAACCGTCGGGGTTGAGCCGAAAGATGCCGCCTACCCCTGCGACCGCCGTCGTGCTGGTGTTCTGCTCGATACGCGGGTTGTTCAGATATCCGCGATTCAGGTCGCCTGTGACGCCGTAGAGCTTGCCGTCAGGTCCGAACAGAATCACGCCGCCGTCATGGTTGGGACCGTTGTTCTGAGTCGTGTCGCGCGGGAACGCGACAATCAGCGTCGGCTCCACCAGCGCGGAGCCGTTCCAGCGGTAGCGCTCCACGCGGTTGTCGGTCCAGCTGCTCTGGACGCTCGTGTCGCCGCCCGTGCTGGAGCGGGTGTAGTAGAGGTACACGAATCCGTTGCTGGCGAATTCGGGGTGCAGCGCGATTCCGAGTAAGCCACGCTCGCTGGCGTTGTTCACGGGCAGGTCTAACACTGTGCTGACCACGGCGCCGTCCTGCACGAGTTTCACGCGCCCGCTGTTTTTCTCAATCACGAAAAAGCGCGACGGGTCGGCAGGATCTAAAAACTCGATGGCTATCGGGAACGAAATCCCGCTGCTGACCACTGTATCATAAGTGAGATTCGTATCGGTAAGCGTTTGGGCATACAAGCTGCCTGCCAGTGTGAAGCAAGCGAACCAGACTCCAAAGCGTGTGCGCATAACTCTATTATAGCCCAAGTGGTCTCTATCGGGGTTCCCTGTGCTTGTCTTCGCCCGAATGAACAGGTACAATCCCCCTGTCTATGCGCGTTGAGAGACTGGAGCCAGTGTTCGAGCAGCTGAAAGCGCGGGGGGAAGCTGCGCTGATTGCCTACATCACGGCGGGCGACCCGTCGCTGGAACGACTGTCCGACATCCTACGCCTGTTGCAGGATTCGGGAGTGGACATGGTGGAGGTAGGTTTCCCGTTCAGCGACCCGCTGGCGGATGGTCCCGTGATTCAGGCGGCGATGCATCGCGCGTTGCAGGGGGGTACGACTCTGCCGCGCGTTCTGGAGACGGTGGCGCAGCTTAGCCCCAGTTTACATACGCCCCTGATTGCCTTCACTTACTATAATCCCGTGCAGCGGTACGGGCTGGAGCGTTTCGCTCGCGACGCGGTGCAGGTGGGTTTCACAGCGTGCTTGATGACCGACCTGCCGCCTGACGAAGCCGACGAGTGGCTCCACTATGCCCGCCAGTATGCCCTGCAGCCGATTTTCCTGCTCACGCCCACCAGCACGACAGAGCGGATCCGTCTTGTGGCGGAGCGCGGGCAGGGGTTCATCTACTGCGTCTCGCGCACCGGCGTTACGGGGGCGCGCGACCAGCTGCCGCCCGACCTGCCCGACCTCGTGGCGCGAATTCGTGAGCATACGAGCCTGCCGATTGCAGTCGGATTCGGCGTGTCCAAGCCCGACCATGTGCGCCAGATTGCCCAGATAGCCGACGGCGCAGTCGTGGGGAGCCAGCTGGTGCGCTACCTGCACGAGTTCGCCGACTCCCCCCACTGGCAAACCGCAATTGGCGAATACCTGCGCGGGCTGAAAGCGGCGACAAGGGGGTAAAAGAAACCACTGTCGCTCCCTATTGCTTCG
>CAYYCA010000220.1:0-4171 GCA_964470265.1 uncultured Fimbriimonadales bacterium
ACAGACCCCGAGATTGAGGACGAGTACCTTGCGCTCTATGCCCGCTACGCCGATTACAACGAGGACATTCTCCAGCGTCTTGACCGCGCTCGTGAGGCGTGCGAAGCTTTGGGACAGGGCGTGTCCGACCTGCTTTTCATCACAACAGATTTCAAACCGCCGTATGGGATTTGATTGGAAAGAGTTTTTGGCGTTAGCGCAAGATTTGGAGGGGAAGAGCGGGGCGGGATACTCCGATGAAGCCGCCAATCGCTCTGCACGGCGCGCAACTACGCCGAGTCGAATCTCGGATTTCAGCGCACGGGAACGCCTCAAGACCACGAATTGCTGCGAAGGCATCTGCGTCAGCAGGGCGGCGCGTGGCGAACCGTTGCCGCGCACTTGCGGGAACTCAGGGCTTGGCGCAATCAGTGCGATTACGACGATGCTGTGCCCAACTTAGCTACGCTAGTCAGCGCAGCGCTGACGCGAGCAGCGTCGGTACTGAGCCAGTGTCCCTGACTTATACCAACTGAGCTTTCAAGTATCGCATATCGTCGGCGGGGGCGCCGACGCTACGCGAAGCGCGTTCGTAGCGTCGGCGTCCCCGCCGACGATTTGTACTACTTGAAACCTCAGTTGGTATTACTCGATGCGTATTAGCCAGAAATATCGTGCGCTCGGACGCATGGAGGAAGACGGCGTCATCGCTTGGTTCTGGATAGGCGACCATAAGGAGTACGACAGGATATTAAAAACACTTTAGTTCCTCAGGGTTGCCTAAATCCTCAACGCCTCCTGCACCTTCACAACCTCTTGCACAATCGCCTGCCTTAGCCCCTCGTACTGCGCGTCAGGAATGCCCAGCGACTGGCGCACAGTAGGGGGCAGTTCGTACAATACAGGCGCGCCCAGTAAGAACCCAACCTGATGCGCCAGCACATTCGCGGCGTGGATGATGCACCCCAGCGGGCACTCCTCAAAGCTCACATCCTCATGATGGCGGCGCAGCGGCTCGCGCATGCTCTCTGGCATGTTCCACTGCTCCGCCAGGAGGTCGCCCACTTCCACATGCGTGTAGCCCAGCACCTCGCGCTCAGCGTCGGATAGCGGGATTACGCGCTCCAGCGAGAGGGTGATTGCCTGATCGAACTCGGTCGGCAGGAAGCGATCCATCACCAGCCTGCCCGCGTCGTGCAGCAAGCCAGCGAGGAACGCCTCTTCGGGGTCGCGCCAGCCCTTGAGTTTGGCAAGTACGCGCGCGGCGGTCGCCGTCGCCAAGCTGTGCTGCCAGAACGCAAGACGATCGAACCGCTTGGACGCCCCACGCACCGCCGTCATCTGCTGATACGCCTGCCCCACTACGACCGAGCGCACCGCCGAAAGCCCCATCACAGAGATCGCCTGTGAGACGGTCTTGATTTTGCCAGGCGCGCCGTAGTAGGCACTGTTGGCGGTCTTGAGCAGTTTAGACGCCAGCCCCGCGTCGCGCTCAATCAGTGCGCCAATCTGTCGCGGCGAGGCGTTCGGATTGTCCACCAGCCGCAACACCTGACTCGTCACCTGTGGCAACATGCCCAGTCCCGGCGTCCGCGCCACCCGTATTGCCAGTGCGCTCAGTTCCATCGTCTCCGCCTCCATCAGGGAGTATTCCACAATTCCGAAAAAGTCCGCATGCCCCGCGCAACCACTTTTCAGGTACAATCCTTACCGTTCAAGGGAGGTTGACTATGCCTATTCGAATCGGAATCAACGGTTTCGGACGCATCGGGCGCATGACGCTCCGCGCTATCCGCAAGCACTACCCCAACGATTTTGATGTGGTCGCGATTAATGACCTCACCGACGCCCATAGCAACGCGCACTTGTTCAAGTACGACACCACCTACGGAACCTACCCTGGCGAGGTGAAGGCGGAAGAGAACGCGATTGTGATTGACGGCGACCGCATTCGTGTCTTTGCCGAGAAAGACCCCTCGAACATCCCATGGGGCGATGTCGGCGCGGACATCGTGATTGAATCGACGGGGGTGTTCACTGACGGTCAGAAAGCCGCTGCGCACCTGAAAGGCGGCGCAAAGAAGGTGATTATCACCGCGCCCGCCACCAACGAGGATGTCACCATCGTGATGGGTGTGAACCACGAAGCGTACAACCCGAGCCAGCACCATGTGATTTCCAACGCCTCGTGTACCACGAACTGCCTTGCGCCTGTGAGCAAGGTGCTGCACGAGGCTTTTGGCATCGAACATGGGATTATGACCACGGTGCATGCCTACACGAACGACCAGCGCATCCAGGATCAGGTGCATAAAGACCTGCGACGCGCTCGCGCGGCGGCGGCGAACATTATTCCCACTTCCACGGGCGCGGCGAAGGCGATTCATCTCGTGCTGCCTGAGCTGAAAGGGCGCATGCACGGGATTGCGCTGCGCGTGCCCACACTCACGGTCTCGATTGTGGATCTGACAGTGACGCTTGCGCGCGCGGCGACGGTGGAGGCGATTAACGCGGCGTTCCAGCAAGCCGCTGAGGGCGCGCTGAAAGGCATTCTCGGCGTGACCGACGAGCCGCTGGTATCGATGGACTTTCGCGGCGACGAGCGGAGCGCGATTGTGGACTTGCCGTCCACGCTCGTGATGGGCGACCGTCTGGCGAAAGTGCTGGCGTGGTACGATAACGAGTGGGGCTACTCGTGTCGCGTCGCCGACCTCGCGAAATACATCGCCAGCAAGGGCTACTGAGCGACCGTTGGCTGGGGTATGCGCCGTGGGCGGTGCTTGCGGCGCATATCCTGCTGGCGATTGCCTATAACCTCGCCACGCCGTTCGGCAACAACGGCTACGCCAACACGCCCGACGAAGGCGCGCACTTCCAGTATGTGGAGTTCGTGGCGCGCGAGTGGCGACTGCCCTTGTTTGAGGGCTACGAAGGCGTGGGCTATGAGGCGCATCAGCCGCCGCTCTACTACTTTCTGGCGGCGGTGGTTTATCATCTGTTCGGTGGCGCGGGCAAGGGCGTGCGGTTGCTTTCCACGCTGTGTAGCGCAGGCGTGGTGTGGCTGGTATGGCTGAGCCTGCGCCGGATTGCCCCCGAACGCCCCTTGCTCGCGCTCAGCGGGATGGGCTTCGCGGCGTTCCTGCCGATGCACCTCGCGATTGGCAGCGCAGTCGGCAACGACGCGCTGACGAACCTGCTGTTTGCGGCAGTGCTGTATGGCGTGTTGGTTTTGCTGTGCCCTCACCCCCAGCCCCTCTCCCACAGCGTGGGAGAGGGGGGAACCAACTCCTCTCTCCCACGCCGTCGGAGCGGGGGGCTGGGGGATGAGGGCATCCTCGGTCTTCTCCTTGGTCTCGCCCTCATCACCAAAGCCACCGCCGTCTTGCTGATTCCCGTCGTTGCGCTGGGTGTTCTCTGGGGGGCGCGCCTGCGCGGGCAGATATGGGGACAGGGCGCGCTCAGAGCAGGAATCCCGCTCGGAATCGCGCTGCTCATCGGCGGGTGGTGGTTCGCCCGCAACGCGATTCTCTATGACGACCCGCTGCTGCAAAAAACTTTTCTAAATGTGTTTGCGGGCACAGCGAAGGCGCAGGACTTTATCGAGGCGGGCTTGTCTTGGGGACAGTACCTGCAGTGGGTAGCGGACTGGACTTTCCGCAGTTTCTGGTTCGCCTACGGAACGCCCGAAACTGCCCCGAAAGGCATCCCGAACTTCGTCGAGGACTACTTCTACTGGTTCTGGGCAGTCTGGACTGTATTGGTGCTGGCAGGGCTACTGTTGTACCTGCGTCAGCCAGCGTCTGCAGCGGTGCGTGTGTGGCTGAACCTGTGCGCTGTAACAATCGCGCTTGTGGCCGTCGCGTTCCTGCTGTTTATTCGGGTGTTTTTTCAGGCTCAAGGACGCTACTTTTATCCTGCCTTACTGCCGATTAGCGTCTTTTTCGCGCTCGGATGGGAGCAGTTATTCCCTCCCAAGTGGCGTCCCGCGATGCAAACAGGCTGGATTGCGCTTATGCTGATGTTTGCGTTATGGTGCTGGAGATATCTTGAATAATCGCTTGAGCAACGCTTCTCTCGAGAAGTTATACCGATCGCGAGTTCAAGTAGTACAAATCGTCGGCGGGACGCCGACGCTATGAACGCGCTTCGCGTAGCGTCGGCGTCCCGCCGACGATTTGTACTACTTGAAACC
>CAYYCA010000221.1:0-4134 GCA_964470265.1 uncultured Fimbriimonadales bacterium
GGTGCTGAAAGCGGGGAAAACGAGCCAGCTGCGCCTGAATTGGTGGTAGAACCGTTTACCCTTATCAGCTGCCCCCTCTCCCGCAGCGCGGGAGAGGGGGAACGCCCCTCGCAACGCACGCGCTCAACTCCCCTCCCACGCTGTGGGAGCGGGGCTGGGGGTGAGGGCGAAAACCGACGGCGCGCCACCTACGAAGGTTTTGTCTCGCCAGCTGGGGGTTTCAAGTCCCCCAAAAAAACCGTCTTTGGGGGCGCGCATATGGAATAACCCCCGAAGAGGTGAAACCGATGCAACGCTGGACAATCGCGCTTTCACTGAGCTTGCTTGGGCTATCGGGGGCGCTGGCAATCCCCGAAACGGTGGTGTTCATGCCCACCGCGAACCTGAACTCGCCGCGCTCGGTCTATCTGGCGACCGAGCAGTACGGCGTGCCGCGCTACTACAGCCAGACCCGAACTCGCTGCCTCTATACCCAGTTGATGCTCACGGAACGGTTCGATTTCGGCGTCGATTTTTGGGGGCTGGACAACAACCAGCCGCGTCAGACGGTCGCCAACGCCCGCTTCGTGCTAACGCCTGAGTCGAAACGCGCGCCTGGCTTCTCGGTCGGCGCGATGAACATCACGGATAATGCAACCCCGACCTTCTATCTGGTTGGCACGCGCACGACCTCCATCGGACGGTTCCATTTGGGGGCGTATCGTCAGGGCGAGCGCACTGGCTGGAGCGGCGCGTATCAGATGACGCTGCCGATGGGACTCGACCTCGCCGTGGAATACTTCAAGTTCCCCGACGGCACGGCGTATACGAGCTTCGGCGCGGGGCGGCAGGTGCATGAGTCGCTCTATCTCTGCGCCTACTATTCGCGCCATCACCAGACGCGCGACGCCGACCTGTTCGGGGTCTACCTGGCGTTCACGCCGTTTCGGCTGTTTTGAGGGTTACGCCTCGTATTGACGCAGCATCTGCTCGGCTTCGGCGCGGGTGACCAGCACCTGACGGGGTTTTGCGCCGTCTAAGGGTCCCACAATCCCGCGCCGTTCCATCAAATCCAGCAGACGCGCGGCGCGCCCGTAGCCAATCTTGAACCGCCGCTGCAGCATCGAGGTCGACGCCTGCCCATGCGAGACCACCAGGCGCACCGCAGCAGGGTAGAGTTCGTCCTCTTCTTCGTCGTCGTCATAGTCGCCGCCTTGGGGAGTATCGAACTCCATCGGATTGAGCAGGTACACGGGGGCTTCCTGAGCGCGCCAGTAGTCGGCGACCGCCTCGATCTCGGCTTCCGTTACGAAACAGCCCTGAATGCGCGTGGGCTTGGAGGCGTCAATCGGCAGATAGAGCATATCGCCGCGCCCCAGCAGTCGCTCCGCGCCCACCATGTCCAGAATCGTGCGGCTGTCCACCTGACTGGAGACGGCGAACGCGATTCGGCTGGCGATGTTCGCTTTGATTGTGCCCGTGATGACATCGACGGAGGGGCGCTGCGTGGCGACGACGAGGTGGATGCCCGTCGCGCGGGCGAGCTGCGCTAACCGCGCAATCGAGGTCTCTACCTCCGACGCTGCCTGCATCATCAAGTCCGCCAGCTCATCGATAATCACGACCACATAGGGCAAGCGTTCGTCTTCGGGGGCGCGCTCGTTGTAGCCCTGAATGTTGCGCACGCCCGCGTTCGCGAACAGGTCGTAGCGCCGATCCATCTCCTTCAGCACGGCGCGCAGCGCGCCCGCCGCGAGCTTCACATCGCGAATCACAGGGCACATCAGGTGAGGAATGCCGTCGAACAGGGTCAGCTCCACGCGCTTGGGGTCGATCATCACGAAGCGCAGTTCGCGCGGCGTGGCGCGAAACAATAGGCAGGTAATCATCGAGAGCAGGCACATGCTCTTGCCAGAGTTCGTCGCGCCGCCAATCAGCAGGTGAGGCATGCGCGTCAGGTCGGCGTATTTGGGCGCGCCCGCCACATCCTTGCCGAGCGCTATCGTCAGCAGGCTCGGCGCGTTCCAAAACTCGCTGCTCTCCATCACCTCGCGCAGTGCCACCACCTGCGGATGGTCGTTGGGCACTTCTACGCCAATCGCGCTCTTGCCGGGAATGGGCGCTTCCACGCGCACAGCAATCGCCGCGAGCGACATCGCGAGGTTGTCGGCAAGGTTCACCACCCGATTGACCTTGATGCCAGGTGCGAGCTGAATCTCGTAGCGCGTGACGGTCGGCCCGTGCGCCACTTCCGCAACGGTCGCCTCGATGCCGAAGTCCTGTAAGGTCTCTTCGAGCTTGGCGATTTTCTCTTTGATTTCCGCCTGATTGCGTTTGGGCGGGTTCGGCGGCTCTTTGAGCAGGGAGAGGGGGGGCAGGGTGTAGTTGCCCGAAGCGGTGGGGGTCGGCAGGGTTTCCTTGCGTCTCTCTGGTTGCTCGGAGGGCTTCGCCTCTACGGGGGCGTCCCCCCGATTCGGGGCGGCGGCGACGCTGGCAGGCTTCGGCTCCGTTGCATTATTGCGTGGATTCGCAACCACAACAGTGCGCGTCGGACGCGGCTCCGCTTTGCGTTTCACCGTCTCTGCCGCTTTGCCTGCGGTCTCGACAGCGACGGCGGCGACGGCTTTGGAAGCGGTCGCTGTGCCGCGCCAGCCCATCCAGAGCGCCTTCGCCAGCCCGCGAAACACACTCGCCAGCGGCAGGTTGAACATCATCAGCAGCCCCAGTACGCCGAACACGCTCAGCACTACATTTCGTCCTTGCCCCAGCGCGAGCGTCAGCAGGTAGCCCAGCACCGCGCCGAGGTAGCCGCCTGTGCTTCTGAGCGCGTCGGCGTGAAACCAGTCGCCCGACTCGTGCGGCTTTGCCATCCAGCCGAGCAGGGTGAGGAACACGATTAGCCCGCCCGCCATCACTTCGGGCAGCGCGAGCTTGCCATAACCGAACACCAGCGCGCCCGCCGCGAGCCACAACACGACGGGCAGCAGGAACGCACCGTTGCCAAACAGGAGTTTCAGCCCGTCGCGCAGCGACGCGCCCAGTACCCCGCTGTTGGGAACCGTCAAGCTCACCAGCGCGACCAGCCCCAGCAACACCAGCCCAATCGCGATGCGATCGTAAAACTGTTGCGGACGCTCCTTCGGCGGTTCAGGAATCCGTCGCCCGCCGGTTTTGCGTTTACTGCCGTTCCGCTTCGAGTTTGCCATGCTCTCACCCAGCCGTTGCGCAGGGCGCTCGCCCCATCACAACGGATTGTACCTGATACAGTGTACCTGAAACAATCACGGCAACGCGAAGAACGGGGAACAAATCGTCTGGGCGCCGTCCCCCTGACAAGGGGACATCATCTGAGTTCAATCACCCGTACCAATCGGGGTTTCAAGTGCCGAAAACCTTCGTGAGGGGCGCGCCTGCGGTTGTTTGCCCTCGCCCCCAGCCCCTCCTGATAAGGGTACAACGCTTGGGTTCAACTCGGCTGTACCAGCAACCGATTTGGCCCCATCAACCACCTTACCCCCCTCCGTAAGGCTCCCCCCGCTTCGCGAGGGAAACCGAAAAACTCACTCGGTTTCCCCTACGCAGTAGGGGGAACCTTACGGAGCTGATAAGGGTACAACGCCCAAGTTCCAACACGCGCCGCTCGCTGTGGATTCTCTAAAAATCTGCCCCTCCTTTGGGTCTGATAAGGGTACAACGCCTGAGTTCAATCTCCAAGCGTGCATCCCTGATTTTCCGAACCTCACCCCCCTTGCCCCCCTCTCCGCGTGCGGAGAGGGGGGAACGCTCGTGCCCCGCGCTGCCCCTTCCCCCTCTCCGTTTACGGAGAGGGGGCTGGGGGGGTGAGGTGGAAACAGTGTGGAAAATCGTAGGTGCGTCCCCCAAGTTGAAGCGATGCACTGTACCCTTGTCAGCGTTCCCCCTCTCCCGCGACGCCGAAGAGAGGGCAGGGGGTGAGGGCAAAAAATGCTGCCCCCGCGCTGTGTCCCCTTATCAGCCTCGCAACCCTGCCAGTTTCGCTCCCTATTTCTCCCAGTTTTCTCGTTCTATGCCCCACAACACGCCCCAAACCGATATATACTGTGCATAGTCGTCTGTCCAGAAGACGACTTCGAACGCCCATTCAGTGAATTGGACCTGTCCGCTTTTGGGCGGTTT
>CAYYCA010000222.1:0-4117 GCA_964470265.1 uncultured Fimbriimonadales bacterium
ATGCTCCGTCGCGGCAAATGGGCGATTCTGGCAATCCTGCTCTTGCTCTTGTTGGGCGCGGGGCTGCTCGTGCGCGAGCTGCGCATGCTGCCGTACCCGAAGCCCGACATGGCGCGTTTAGAGGCGCAGGCGCGGGCGTTCTGCGAGGCGAAAGGCGTCTCCTACCCTCTGCAGCAGCCCGCCGTGCGCATCGAAAAGCGCGCCCGAAAGCTGATTTTGCTGGAGCAGAACAAGCCGATTGCGGAATTCCCGATTGCGCTGGGCGGCGCGCCCGAAGGCGATAAACAGCGCGAAGGCGACCGCAAAACCCCTGAAGGCGACTACTATGTGTGCG
The DNA here is from genome assembly GCA_964470265.1 of uncultured Fimbriimonadales bacterium. Classification (GTDB taxonomy): domain Bacteria; phylum Armatimonadota; class Fimbriimonadia; order Fimbriimonadales; family GBS-DC; genus GBS-DC. The sequence continues at coordinate 335 of CAYYCA010000222.1, forward strand.
AGAAACACCCCAGCCGACGGTTTTACCTGTTTCTGGGGCTAAGCTACCCCGCGCTCAAAGACGCCGAACGGGGCAAACAACAAGGGCAAATCACCGACGCGCAGTATCGGGCAATCCAGCAAGCCATCCAGTCTGGCACATGCCCGCCGTGGGATACCCCGCTGGGCGGCGCAATTGGCATTCACGGCGGCGGCATCGGTCGTGACTGGACGCTCGGCTGTATCGCGTTGCGGGATGACGATGTGGAGCTGCTCTATATGCTGCTGCCTGTAGGGACGCGCGTGACGATTGCGCCGTAGCTTGAGCAGGGATGCTCAAGCCACAGCGCGTCCCTCCCACGCTCCCAAACCGCTATTTCAGCTGGAACAAAGACTGCGAAGCGTTGAGCAACTCGTCGGCTCGCTGCAGGAACAGCTCCGACTCCTCAAGCGTCATGTTCAACCGATTCAACACGCGCGTATCGAACGGCTCCTCCGCCGCCTCGGGGTTCATCTGATAGCCGAGCCGATTGGCGCAGTAATCTGCGTACTCAATCAGCGCGCAGGCGGGATCGTCTACTTCCAGCGACTGATGATGGTAGCGGATCATCTGCGCGATGTGCGTGGGCAGCTTCCACCGCTCTACGAGCAGCGCGCCGACCTCCTCGTGCGTGAAGCCGAACAGCTCCTTTTCCGCCTCATGCACGGGTTTGCCCTGATGATGCACCAAATCGTGTAGTTCGCCCATCCAGTTGGTGAGCGCGGCGCTGATGACGAGCTTGCCCACATCGTGGAGCAGCCCCGCCGTAAACGCCTCGTTGCGCACGCGCGTATCGAACTGCCGCGCGCCGAGTTGCGTAATCAACCCCACCGCCAGCGAGTGCGTCCACATCCCGCTCACATGGGGCGTGTAGCCAATCAGGGCGCGCTGAAACAGCGGATAGGTCGCCGCAATCAAAGCAAGATTTTTCACGGTATTCATCCCCAGCACCACGACCGCCTCTTCGATGGTCGCTACCTGACGACTCATCCCATAGTAGGCCGAGTTCGCGATGCGCAACACGCGCGTTGTGAACCCCTGGTCCTTACTAATCTCCTGCGCCACCTGTTGCGCGTGGACATTCGGGTCGTCCACCATCTGGTACACCCGCATCACCACCGCAGGCAAACTCGGTAGGTCTTGCATCCGAGTAATCAGTTCCTCTGCCGATTGAAAAGTCCGTGTCAGGGTCGTTGGCATGGCAGTCCTCCGCATAGGGGTTTTACCACAGTGCGGGGAGCGAATTCACATACGGGGTATACTCCAATCGTTATGGCGCAGCGGGCTGCATACTGGTTTGCGTTTGAGGCGTCGCATTTTTATCGCCTGCCGCACCTCAGCGACGAGGAGAACGCGCGACAGTTCGGCAGGGCGTCGCGCCATCATGGACACAACTATCGCGTGCAGGTTGTCTACTGCCTCGAGCCGCATGAGCCAATCGCCCGCCGCGAACAACTCGCGCAGGCAACGCGCCAGCGCATCGATGAGCAGTTCGACCACCGCTGCATCAACCTCGAACACCCCGCCTTCCGAACCCAGCTGCCCACGACAGAGAATTTAGCAGTGTATCTGTATCGCGATCTGCGCGAGGGACTAAATGCGCCTGTCGAATCGGTCAGCGTCCATGAATCGGAAACGCTCGCCTCCCATTACGCGGGCGAGCAGGCGACCGACGCTGAGGGCAATTCGCGCCCTGTGGTCTCGATGACTCGCGTCTACACCTTCTCTGCGGCGCACCGCCTCTATAATCCCCAACTGAGCGAGGAGGAGAACCGCGCCCTGTACGGCAAGTGCGCCAATCCCTACGGGCACGGGCACGACTATCGGCTCGAAATCACGGTCAGAGGCGTTCCCGACCCCATCACAGGCATGGTGATGAACCTGACCGAGCTGGACGCGCTGGTCAAAGAGGAGGTTCTGGCGCATTTGGATCACAAGTTCCTGAACGCGGAGACGCCGCCGTTTGACCAGATTCCGCCCACTTCGGAGCATATCGTGGCGTTTATCGTGGAGCGGTTGCGCCCGCGCCTGCAAAGCGGGGCGCAGCTCGCGACGGTGCGCCTGTGGGAGACGCCGCGCAGCTATTTCGAGTGGAGCGCGGATTAGTCGTCCTCGCGAAAGCTCAGGCTACAGCCGCCTCAGGAACGGCTCCAGCTGCTCCTGCGGGATGAGCCGAAACCGATTCTCGCGCAGGGTCCGCCGTTCCAGCACGCCGAGTTCGACCTGCGCTTCGCCCAGCATCTCGCGCAGACGGGCGCGTCCTGCCTCTTCGGACACCGTGTCGATATCCTCCTGCTGCGCTGCTTCGTAGGCGACGCCCCATGCGGTGAGCGCGAGCGCGACGCTGGTTTCGAAAGTCGGGACGCCGCTCAGGTTCGCCTCCAGATAGCGCGTCGCCTGCTCCTCCGCCGTCGTGGTACCCCCAATCACGGCGAACCGCTCGTAGGGCAGGAACTCGCCGTCGTAGTTGAGCGTGTAAAACAGGTCGCGCTCGGGCGTGTCGTGCAGCTCCGCGAACAGGGCGCGCGCCACGAATGGCGTGGTGAGCGGGTCGCCGAACGCCTTTTTCAGCGCAGGCGAGAGCGCGAAGCCCACCACCCGCTGAATCGTGACATCGTCGGGACTGCGCACAAAGCCCTCCTGATGCGAGAAGTCGATGGCGGCGAGGCGCAGGTTCTCCACATCCGCCTGATTGCCAATCGCGGAAAACATCAGGCGGTCGTAGATTTCGTACACCTTGCGCCCGCGCCGCTTGAGCGCGAGCAGCAGCACGCCGTTGTCATAGCTGATTCCAATCACGGGGCTACCCGCGCGCAGGCGATTGCGGATATACTGCGCGCGCTGTTGCAGATTCTCCTGAAAATCGTAGGGGGTTAGCATCAGGCGTTGCCTCCACTGCGGATTGATTGCACAATCTCACGAATCGTGCTTTCAGGCACTTCGAACACGCCGTCGCGTGTGGCGTAGCGCGCTGTGGGCAGGATTTTATCGATTCCGCCGGTCGCCGCGTCTAAGTCCGCCGCGATATCGAGCAGCAGAATCGCCTCACGCAGCGCCTCTTCCATCGGACGCTCGCTGAAGGGCCCTTTGGTCTTGGTGATATAGTCGAACACGCCGCGAATGCGCTCCGAGCCAGAGCCTGCTGCGCCGTATTCGGGGGTTTCGAAGCGCGCGCCGCTTACATCGTAGAAGAAGATGCGTCCCCGATCCTGGTCAGGGTCGTACACGCTCAGGATTGGGATGAACAGTCCGATGCCGCCCAGCGCATTCGGCAGATTCGCGGACAGGGCGCGGCTGACCTCCTGCAGTTTGCCGTCGAGGCTCATGGGCTGCAGCTGGCTGCGGGCGTAGTATTTGAAAGCGTGGCGCAGGTAGCGCACCACCTCCATCGCGCGCCCATATGCCCCTGCAATCGCAATCAGCGTATGGTCGTCCAGCGGGATGATTTTATCGGCGCGGTCGTACATGACGGCGTTGGCAGCAGTGGCTCGTCGGTCGCCCACATTCAGCACGCCCCCCTTGAACTTGAGGGCGATGACGGTCGTGCCATGCACTTCCAGCGCGGCGTTGGGCGCGCTCGCGGGCGCGGCGACGGGGTTGAGCAACGGGATTCGCGCTCCCGTCTGCGCCTGATAGCGTTGTAATAGCTCGTAAAAGTCTCCTGATGGCGTAAACATAGCGTTTGTCTCATAGGTCGTCGGCGAGACGCCGACGCACACTTTGTGGCTTGAGCGTCTCGCTCAAGCTCAATCTTTTGCACGGGCG
>CAYYCA010000223.1:0-4081 GCA_964470265.1 uncultured Fimbriimonadales bacterium
CCAAGCAACGCTGCCCCGACATCACACGGGCGCGGCAGATACTGGGCTGGGAGCCGAAAACGCCGCTGGAGGAAGGTCTAAGACGAACGATTGAGTATTTTCGACTGCGTGTATAATCCCCCTTGACTCGCCGTGCAATCCATGCTATAATTAATTATAGATAACCATAAGCTATTGTGCTTATGGATGCACGGTGGAGGTGCAAGCGATGATGTTTACGAATCGTGAGCGTGGGTTCACGCTAATTGAGCTGCTGGTCGTGATTGCGATTATCGCCATTTTGGCGGCGATTCTATTCCCTGTATTTGCGCAGGCGCGGGAGAGCGCCCGCAAGACCCAGTGTCTGAGTAATACCCGTCAGATAGGAACTGCGGTCATGATGTATGTGCAAGACTATGACGAGACCTTTTTCCCCCAGCCGTGGCCAGGCGGCTGTGCCGAGACAGGCTACTTCACCAACAATCCAAACCAGCCGCGCCAGCACTGGGCAACGATGGTGTACCCGTACATTCGCAACGGCGGCATTTTCGATTGTCCCAGCTATTCGGGCGTGACCTACATCGCGGCGTATGCGCTATGGGAGTGCGGGCGCGGGCAGAACAGCCCTCGAATTGTGCCGTTCGCGGAGTACGGACTGAACGAGGTGATTTTCGGCAACGCGGGCGCAAACGGCGTCCCGATACCCACTCCCTTGGCGAAACTGCAGGAAGCCGCCAATATCGGTATCATCGCCGACAACAACTACATCTACAGCTGGCGGGTGTGTCTGATAGGACCGAGCGACCCCCAGAATTTCCGCAAATACTGGCCCGAGGGGCGCAACGGTTGGGAGTTCTATCAAGGGCGTCCGCGTCATCAAGGCGGAATGAACTTCGTCTACGCCGATGGGCACTCCAAGTGGGCGCGGGCGACGGACACGCCTGGCAACCGTCCCGATTACGAAAAGGGCTACTATCCCGTGCTGATGAGCGACGGACGCTTCAGCACACAGGCGGCATGCGAGAGCTCGCCTGACTAAACAGGAGGGGCTATGAAGCAGGAAGTACCTACCAGCGTTGTGATTGCGGTTATCGTCGCGATTGTGCTAATCGTGGGGTTCTTCCTGTATCGCACCTGGACAGGGGGAACGCAGGGCGAGGGGCGTCCAGGCGAGGTGCAGGCAGCGCCGCCCGCGCCAGGCGGCGGCGCGCCGCCCGCTGCTCCAGCCAGTGGGTACTGAGAATCTCGGTTGAATCTGGCAGGAAAACCTGTGCGCCTGGCTAAACAGAGACCCTGTGAAACTTGCGTGTCAAGAAGGGCTGGTTCCGGGCAACAGCCTGCCTGAGCGACTGGAGAAACTCGCCGCGTGGGGCTATGAGGGCATCGAGTTCTGGGGCGGCGGGCTTAAGGAGCGCGTCGCCGAGATTCAAAGCGCGCTGAAGCATAGTCCTGTGAAGGTCAGCACGGTGTGCGCTGGGTTTCGGGGATGTCTATTAGACGCCGACCCCGCCCAGCGCGACCTCGCGATGCAGGATATACGCGACCTGCTCTATGTGGCGGGCGATTTGGGCGCAGTCGGGCTGATTGTCGTGCCCATTTTCGGCGGTCCGCGCATCCCGAACCTCAGCCCGCTCGCGACGCCCGAGCAGCTCGAGCGCGACCTGCTGCTGAAACTGCTCGAAGACCTTGTGCAGACGGCGGAGAAAGCAGGCGCGCACATCCTACTGGAGCCGCTGAACCGCTATGAGACGCACTTCCTGCGCCGCCTCGAGCAGGCGACCGCCCTCTGCGACGCCCTGCCCCACCCCAACCTCAAAATCATGGCGGACTTTTTCCATATGTCTATCGAAGAAGCGGACATCCCCGCTGCGATACGCGCTGCAGGACAGCATATCGCGCATGTGCATTTAGCCGACAGCAACCGCCTGCTGCCCGGTCAGGGGCACACTGATTTCAAGAGCGGGTTCGACGCCCTGCGCTCGATTGGCTACACAGGCTATATGGCGCTGGAGTGCGGAATCGCGGGCGACCCTGCTGTCGAGTTGCCCAAAGCGGCGGCTTCTCTGAAAGCGTTGTAGCCACAGCGAGCTCGTCCCAAAGCGCCCCTTGCGCCTGAGCGGGTAGAATCAGGCAGGTGAAAACGCTATGTACGAACTGATTGCGGAGGTGTCGGACGACCGTACCGTGCAGATTAAGATTCCAGAGTCCATCCACACGAAGCGGGCGCGGATTATCATCTTGCCAGTGGAGCCAGAGGAGGATCCTGCGGAGTGGATGCGCGCCATCGCTCGTGAATGGCAAGACGAGTTAGCGGACGAGCGTCAGGATATCTATACACTGGAGGACGGCGAGCCTGTCGATGCAACGCGGTGAGATCTATCTGGCGAATTTTCCTTATGGTGATCAGCCTGTGATGAAACTGCGCCCTGTGTTGCTCCTGACAGGGCGCATAGGCAACGGCAGCGAGGTGATAGTGGCGTACATATCATCCGTGATACCATCGTCGCTACTGCCCAGCGATATTCTCATCGATCCGAGCCAGCCAGAACATCAAGATACGCGCCTCAAGGCGGTCTCCGTACTGCGCCTGCATAAGATTGCGACCATTCACGAAAGTAGTATCCAGCGGTATCTGGGTTTCATTTCTGCTGAGGTTCAGAGTCAGGTGGACTCTATCCTGAGAAGCCTGTTCAGCTTGTAGCCCATTCCGTAAGCGATTCACGCCGCCTCTTCCAACCTCTGCCTTGCTCTCTGCTCCCTCAGTCGCTGCTCCGCTGTGCGCAGAATCTGCTCGGCGTCGTCGCAGTCGCGCGGGTGGAACGCCCAGCCTGACTGCACCTCGAACCGCTGGCGCATGTTGGGGCTGAAGGTTGTCTCCAGCCACTCGGTGAGCGCGTCCGCCACACGCGCGGCGATACGGGGCGCATGGTCGCCCGCATAGGGCATCAGCAAGCCAAGCGAAGCATGCCCGTACCGCCCCACGATATCCGCCTTGCGCACCACCTCGCGCACCACCGCCGACGCCTGCAGCAGCAGCTCACCCAGCGCAAACTCGCCCAGCGAGTCCAGCGCACGCTTCTCCGCCACGAACTCAAAGATTGCAAAGCCGACGCTCTGGTCGTACCGCGCCGCGCGTTGCACCTCCTCGCGCAACCGCACGCTCAGATAGTCCGCCGAGAACAGCCCCGTCTGCGGGTCTAAAATCCGCGCCTCGAAATCGCCCCGCTCCAGCGCACGCGCCCGAAACCGCTGCTCGTCCAGCCACTCCGCCTCGTTCACAATCCGACGCAGCTTCTGAGTCGCGTTGCGCAGAATGTGCGACACATAGTTGCACGAGATTTTCAGCTGGTGCGCAATCTCGGTCTGGTTGTAGCCCTCGTTGAAGAACAGGTGCAACACCTGCTGCTCAATCTGTTTCAGCTGCTGCATCGCGGTCTCCACCACCACCCGCTCCTCAATCGGCAGGTTGAAGGTCTGGCACGGCTCGCAGTTCAGTTTCTCCAGGTCGTAGCCGTTCCATTCTTCCTCTTCGTCCTCGTAAATCGCATCCAGCGAGCTGACCTTGAACACCTCGCGCGTCATCAACACATCCTCAATCGCTTTGGTGGTCATGCCCAGAAACTCGGCGATTTCCTGCGTGCTGGGGGGGCGTCCGTAGCGTGCGCTCAACTCGTTCACCACGCGATTGATTTTGCTGTTCAGCTCCTGCAGCCACGCGGGTTCCTTGATAATCTTGCCCTTGTCGCGCAAGTAGTGTTTGATTTGCCCGACAATCAGGTGCGTGGCGTAGGTGGTGAACTTGACGCCCTTTTCGGGCTTGAACAGGTCGAGCGCATTCAGCAGCCCGAGATAGCCTTCTTGGATTAAGTCCTCAATCGGCTCGCCCGAACCGATGAACTTGCGGGCGATGCTCTCCACCAGCCCCGACAGCTGAATGGTAATCGCGTCGCGCAACTCCAACTCGCGCGTCTGGCAATATTCCAGCACCAGTTCCTCCGTATCTCGTTTTAGCATAGTGCGCTCCTCCTGAGCCTCCTGTGGCACGACATTCCTGTCCGTGCATTCCTACGCGCTTCTCGTACAACTGTACGCGCTCTGCGTA
>CAYYCA010000224.1:0-4078 GCA_964470265.1 uncultured Fimbriimonadales bacterium
TGAAAGGCATCCGAGAAGCCCTTACGACCGATAAGCATTTTGAGCAGGAAGGTTTTATTCGCTTACTAACGCCCTGACTTATGACAATCACAATACGCCCTGTCCAGCGAGAGGATTTAACGCGCCTCCTCCAACTCATCCGCGAGTTGGCGGAGTATGAGCGCAGGTTGGAGCAGGTGGTCGCCACTGAAGCCGATTTGGAGCGTGCGCTGTTCGGCGAGCGTCCTGTGGCGGAGGCGGTGCTGGCATGGCAGGGCGAGCGGGCGGTGGGCTATGCGCTGTTCTATCCTGTGTTTTCCACCTTTCGCGGGCGCGCTGCGCTTTATCTGGAGGATGTCTATGTCGTCCCCGAGATGCGTGGTCGGGGCGTAGGACTGGCGTTTATGCGCTATCTGGCGCGAATTGCCAAGCAGCGGGGGTATGACCGAATCGAATGGAGCGTGCTGGACTGGAACACGCCTGCGATTGAATTCTATCGCAAACTCGGCGCAGTTCCCAAAGAGACGGGCTGGGTAGGCTATATGTTGACGGGCGAGGCGCTGGAGGCATTGGCATCGGAAAAGGGAGATTCCTCGCTCGGCTCGGAATGACAAAGCTTATGAAAGACACTCATCATTTCGAGCGAAGCGAGGAATCTCGGAAGGCATCATTCTTTACGGGGAAGGCTTACCAATCTAAGTGAGACAAACACAGGCGGGCGAGTGGGGTATACGTTTGTTTGCCCTCACCCCCTGTCCCCTCTCCCGCGACGCGGGAGAGGGGGAAACCCGCAGCGCGGCGCATGCACGCCACTCCCCTCTCCCACCGCGTGGGAGAGGGGCTGGGGGTGAGGGCAAACAACAGCGGGTGCGCCATTCACGAAGGTTTTGTAGCACTTGAACCCTCATTTGATATAATAAGCCTTTGTCATTCCGAGCGAGGCGAGGAATCTCAAAATCGTGCAATGGGAGGCTTGAGTATGACCGAACCCACTATTCAGCAATTGCTGGATCATCTTGAGGCAATGGTAGACACACGCTTTGAGAACACGCAAGGCGAGTATCGGGCGTTGATTGTGCTGAATCCCACCGATGTCCCCTACACGGGGGTCGCCATAATGCATGTGAACATGCCCCTCAAGGCGGGTTCCGAGCCGCGCCCAGCAGCGGTGTGGACGCCTGAGGGCGTGCGCGTGCCGTGCCAGATTCTGAATAGCCACTTGGAGCCTGTGTCGGAGTGGCGCATGCGCGACGGTATAGTGCGTTCCTTGCCTGAGGGCAGCCGTCGCTGGCAGTTCGATATGGCGTTTTGGGTGGAAAATGTACCTCCACGTGGCTATCGGGTATATCGGTCGGAGTGGAGCGCGGACGAGCTGCCCCTGCCGCAGTTGCCCGACGCCGAGCCGCCTGTGTTTGTGCGCGAGGCGGTTCCCCACGCGGGCGGCCTCCCCAAAGAGGGCGCTCTGCCGATTTAGCGCTCTTCGGAAGTGGAGGTTGCTGCTCCGCCCATCAGTCGCTGCATCACCACGCCGACCGTGAGCATAATCCAGTATAGCCCCAGCGCCCAGCCGAACACGGGAATCCACACAACCGACAGAATCAGCAAGCTGGCGATGATTACACACCAGCCGGGGTTCGGTTCAGCGACGCCGAAAGTGGTCAGCACGCGCTCGCCCAGTCGCCACGCAGTCGCGCCGTAGCCCAGCAGGAACGCCAGCGCGAGCATCAGCAGCATCAGCACGCTGAGCAGCTGCATGCCCCCACGCGTGGGGGATTCGGACGGACTGTTCTGCGCGATTGCGAGAAGTAAAACAATCAGCAGGAACGCGCCCAGCACGGTAAGTACGCCTCGCGCCAGCGCGCCCCGCTCGTCGCGGCGGAACTGCGTGATGTAGTCCGCCGTCAGCCCGCGAAACAGCGCGATGTCCACAATCCCCACGCCTGCCAGCGCAAGGTACAAAAACAGCAAGCCCAGCAAACCGTTCAGCGCATCGTTCATAGCGCACCTCGCAGCCAAGCCCAGAGTGTGATGAGCTGCTCCTGCGCCCGCTCAAACAGCGCATGGAGCGGGGCGTAGGGCGTAAAACTCTCTACATTCGGCGGTTGCCAAGCATTGTTTTGAATCACGAGGAATAGCGCCGTGGGCAGGCACAGCGCGAGCGCGAGTTTGAGGGCGAAGCGCGGCTCGGTATCAGCAACAGGCGCAGGAGGCAGCTCAGGCGCAGGCAGGCGCGGCAGCCCGCGCAGCGCACGCCCTACCGCGCTCCACGCTTTCAACTTCTCTTGGCACGCAGGGCAACGCTGCAAATGGCGCAGAAGGCTTGCTTTCTTCGATTCATCCAGCCAGCCCTCTGCGTAGTCGTGCAGCAGCGGCTCCAGCGATTGACATTCGCGCTTCATCCGAGTTCCTCCTCCAGCCAGCGGCGCAGGCTCTCGCGCCCGCGATAGAGCCAGGTTTTGACCGTGCCTTCAGGAACCTCCAGTGCGCGGGCAACTTCGGCGACGGGTAGTTCCTCGTAGTAATAGAGCAGCATCGCGGCGCGTTGGGGCGCAGGCAGGCGCATCAACAGCCGCTGGAGTGTGCGCCGTTGCTCGCGCTCGTACAGGCGTTCCTCCAGCGTGGGCGCAGGGGGCATCGACTTCGCCGCCTGCTCCAGATGGCGCTGCTCGGTTGCGCGATTGCGCCGTGCGTTCAGGCACACGCGCACCGTCAGGCACAGTAGCCATGTGGAAAACGGCTGCGCAGGGTCATAGAGCGGCAGGCGCGTGTACGCTCGCAGAAACGATTCTTGCATCGCGTCTTCCGCCGCGCTCGCCTCGCCCAGCATCCGAAACGCCAACGAGAACACGCGGTCGCGATAGCGTTCCACCAGCGCATCGAACGCCCGCGTATCGCCCTGAAGGCACTGTGCGACTAAGGTTGCATCGTCTGGCATGGTTATTTCCATGCACGGACAAGAATGTCCGTGCTACTTAATTTTGCGAACCGCCTGCACCAGCCAGTTATTCACACTGGGACCGCCCTCCGTCAGCGCGCCCCAATCCGCCAGCGAAAGCATTTTGATAGACGCGGGGTCTAACTTGCCGTCGCCTTTGCCTTTCGTGTCGTCGGTAATGGTGAACTGGCTCCAGAACAGGCGTTTCGGTTCGGGTTTGCTTTCGCCGCCCGCCTCGAAGGTCGCCGACCAGCGTTCGCCGTCAGTCTCCTCTACGAACACGGCAAGTGTGGTGGGCGTCTTCACCTGAATCGCGATTTCCAGCCCCTTAGTGTTGCGCAGGGCGTTCGGCTCCACCATGCGCAACGCGCCGAAGATGTACGGAAACGGCAGGTTATACTCCACGCGCATGCCGCCCGCCTCGCGCCTAATAGTGGTGTAGGCGGTCGCCATCCATGTTAGGTAGTCGCGCTGGAAGTCGTCAAGCGCGTTGGGGTCGTTGCGTCGCGCGGGGGCTTTGCCGAGAAACTCGAACTCGTCCAGCCACATCACGCGCGTGCCCGACTGGTTGCCAAACAAGATTGCGGCGTCAGGCGTCGCCAAAAAGAGCGCGCTCACATCGATAATGCCGATGCCCTGCACATCGTCCATATCCAGCTTATTGTTGACGGGTTTGGTATCCTCCGCCAGCATGAAGTCGCTCAGCGCGATTGTGACCTGCTGCCACTCGTTGCCGCTAATCCAGAACGGGGCGTGCCAGCGTTCGCCGCTCTCCTCTTGCAGGCTGAGGGCGAACAGCGCGGGGCGGTCGGCTTTCATCCAGAATCGGAACGCATGCGTCCAGCTTTCAGGTTCCAGGTAGATAATCGCGTTCAGTTTGCCTGCGGCGGCGGTGTAGGTGTAGCGCAGGGCGCGTTTGCCCGCCTTCACATCGTTGGGGTTCTCGGTCAGCTCCACCTTGCCGTCCGCGCCAGGCAGCACGAACCAGCCGTGTTGCGCTTTCTCAAAATCGATGCGCGACTGTGGCTCCTGCGCCCACAGCACGCTCAGCAACAGTCCGAACGCCGTCCAGTATCGCATGGCAGTCTCCGTATAAGCATACACACTGTGGGGGCTTCAGGTTTCAGGTACAATTCGCCCCAAGATGAAGCAGGCGGATACGCG
>CAYYCA010000225.1:0-4045 GCA_964470265.1 uncultured Fimbriimonadales bacterium
CGTAGCGTCGGCGTCCCGCCGACGATTTGCGCTACTTGAATTCTCGACTGGTATTACCCCTTGACAAACCCGCCCGCCATCAGGTATTATTTAGCCACGCTAAACAACTGAGGAGGCTGCACTGTGACGGAGAAAACGCCTTTACTGGAAATACGCAATCTGTGGGTGAAACTGCCCGACGAAGAGGATTACATTATTCGCGGGTTGAACCTGACGATTCACGCGGGCGAGGTGCACGCGCTGATGGGACCGAACGGCTCGGGCAAGTCCACGCTGGCGAAGGTGCTGTCGGGGCATCCGGGATACGAGGTGACCGACGGCGAGGTGCTGTTCCGCGGCGAGGACATTCTGGAACTGGAACCCGATGAGCGCGCCCGCATGGGGCTGTTCCTCGCGTTCCAGTACCCGATGGAAGTGCCCGGCGTCACCATCGCGAACTTCCTGCGCCTTGCCTATCAACGACGCTTTAATACCGAAATCAAGTACACCGATTTCTATAAGATTCTCCTGCAGCACCTGAAGAAGCTGGAGATGGATCCGAGCTTCGCAGGACGCCCGGTGAACGAGGGCTTCTCCGGCGGCGAGAAGAAGCGGTTCGAAATCGTACAGATGTCGCTGCTGGAGCCAGTGCTTGCCGTGCTGGACGAGACCGATTCGGGGCTGGACATCGACGCGCTCAAAATCGTGTCCAACGGCGTGAATATGATGCGTTCGCCCGAACGCGCGTTCCTCGTGATTACGCACTACCAGCGTATTCTGAACTATATCACACCCGACTATGTGCATGTGATGGTTGAGGGGCGCATCGTGCGCTCTGGCGGACCCGAGTTAGCCCTGCAGCTCGAAGAGAAGGGCTACGACTGGGTGCGCAGCGAACTCGCGGGCGCAACCGCCCTGTAAGGAGGTATCCCAAATGGCGCAACCTGATATTCTGAATCTGGATCAGGACTATAAGCAGAAGTACGGCTTCTACGACGACATCAAGCCGGTGTTTCAGACCGAGCGCGGTCTTACGCGCCGTGTGGTCGAGGAGATTTCGTATGAGAAGGGCGAACCCAAGTGGATGCGCGACTTCCGCCTGGAAGCCTACGAAATCTTCATGAGTAAACCGATGCCCACCTGGGGACCCGACCTGTCGCAGCTAAACTTTGACGAGATTGTCTATTACATCAAACCCACCGATCGGAAAGGGCGCAGCTGGGACGAGGTGCCCGAGGACATCAAGCGCACCTTCGACCGACTGGGCATCCCCGAGTGGGAGCGCAAGTTCCTCGCAGGTGTGGGGGCGCAGTATGACTGTTTGACCGCCGACACGATGGTCTTCACAGAAGACGGTGCAGTGCGCATCGCTGATATCAAGGCAGGACAGATGGTCTACTCGCTCGACCCCGACACGCGCCGTCTTATCAAGCAGCGTGTGCGCGGCGTCGCCTACAAGGGACAGCGCGCGGTGTTCGAAGTGAAAGTCGCAGGGCGCACTATCAAAGCGACTTTCAACCACCCCTTCTACGCACTGGTTTATGAGAAGCCTGAAGACAAGCAGCGCGGGCGATTCCGAACTGAGTGGCGCTACCTTTCTGACCTGAAAGTCGGCGACTACATCGCGATTACCAAGCAGATCCCTGACGACGGCAAGCCGTATACCCTGCCGCAGGTCGATGTTGAGCGCGGCTACATGGGGCGCAACCAGTTTGGCGAGTTCGAGGTACGCGCGGGCGAGTGGCTCTACAAGCGTCAGCAGAAGCGACTCCGCGTGCCAACCGAGACCAGCGAAGCGCTGATGTGGTTCCTCGGCGCATTTCTGGGCGACGGCGGGCTGCGACGCAAGGGCAAGGACAAGCCCAAGACCGTCATTGACATAGCGTTTCCTGCTTCTCAGCCCGAAATTCGCGAACGGCTCGCCGATGTGATGTGCGAGGCGTTCAGCTACCGCCTCACCTTTGATAAAGATCCGTATCGCGTGCGTATCCATAGCGCCCCTATCGCCCGCCTGATCGAAACGCTGGGGATGGACGGCAACGCTTACACTAAGTCTGTGCCCGACTGGGTCTACGGATTGCCGCGCAGTCAGAAGCTGGCGTTCCTCGCGGGCTATATCGACGCAGACGGCGGCGTGCGTTGCGACGAGAAAAACAACGATGTGTTGCTCACCAGTGTCAACAAGCCGATGCTGGAAGCGATGCATCGCCTCGCGCTGATGTGTGGACTGCGCGTATCTGAGATTTACACCTTTACCTCACGCTCCACTTATAAGGGGCAAACCATCGAGCGGACGGGCTATCGCTTCCTGATTAGCGGCGACCTGACCCCGCTGGTCGAATATTCAGTGAAAGTACAACTGAACCACCAGCCGCGCCGCTATTACCAGCAGTATAACTCACATCACGGCTCGCCCCTGGACGCTCACACCAGCGAGGACATCGGCTTCGCGCCGATTGAGTCCATCACGTACCTCGGATTCGAGGACACCTTCGATATCGAGGTAGAAGGCGTTCACAACTTCGTCGCCGAAGGGATTGTGGTGCATAACTCTGAAGTCGTCTACCACAACCTTGCCAAGCAGTGGGAAGAAAAGGGCGTGATTTTTGTGGACACGGACACCGCCGTGCGCGAGTACCCCGACCTTGTGAGGGAATATTTCGGCACGGTGATTCCGCCCCACGACAACAAGTTCGCCGCGCTGAACTCGGCGGTGTGGTCGGGCGGCTCGTTCGTGTATGTGCCCGCAGGCGTGCATGTGGACATCCCGCTGCAAGCCTACTTCCGCATCAACGCCCGGAACGCAGGGCAGTTCGAGCGCACGCTGATTATCGCGGAGGAAGGGGCGTTTGTCCACTACGTAGAGGGGTGTTTGCCTGCAGGCGAGCAGGTCGCTACGCCGTCGGGCTGGGTGAACATTGAGAGCCTTAAACCAGGCGATTATGTGTTGGATGAAAACGGCTGTCCTGTGCGCGTGCGTGCGGTGATGATGCGCCCTTACACGGGTGAAATGATTACCATTCGCCCTATTTCGCCGCACAACACTTTCCAGCTAACGCCTGAGCATCCTGTGTTGTGCATCCGACGCGAGCAGGTGCAGTCGCCGCGACGCCCGCGCAAGCCCCATTGGCAGGTAGAGGTGGATACGCGCGTGCTGCTGTCGGCGACGCCTGAGTATGTGCCTGCAGGCGAGTTGCGCGAGGGTGACTTCATCGTGTTCCCCAAGCCACAGCCTGCAGCCGAGCCTGCGCCCTTCACGGCGGAGCAACTGCGCCTGCTGGGCTACTACCTCGCCGAAGGCAGCGCGTATGTGCATCGCACCCTCAAAGTACCGTTTGTCACCTTTACTGTCGGCGAGCATGAGGCGGAAGTCATCCAAGACCTCACACGCCTGATTGAGCATCTCACGGGTAAGCGGGCACAAGTGGTGCATCAACCCAAACGCCACGCCGTGAACATTACCGCCTATTCGCAGGAGCTAATGGAGTTTTGTCTGGAGCATGCAGGTAAGGGCGCGTCCACCAAGCGGCTGAGCGAGGCGATTATGGGTTTGCCCGCCGAGCAACTGCGCCCGCTGCTGGACGCCTACTTCGCTGGCGACGGCAACATCTGCCCCAAGGGCAGCGGCGTGATGCATCGCGTCGGAACCGCCTCGCAAACGCTGGCGCGCCAACTGCAAATGCTGCTTGCACGGATGGGCATCTATGCCAGCATCGAGCATCGCAAAGGCGGCGAGGATACCATCCAAGGTCGGCGCATTCGCCGCAAAGACCAGTATATCGTCGTGTGGACACCGAATCGCCGCACGGGCGAAGTGCGCGACGCGGGCGACTACTTCCTTGTGCCCATCAAGCAGATCGAACGCACACCTTACGAGGGCTTCGTGTTCAACCTCGATGTGGAGGCGCCCAACTCCTACCTCACGCGCGGCTTCGCTACGCACAACTGCACCGCGCCCGTCTACGCTGAAGAGGCGCTCCACAGCGCAGTGGTGGAGATTATCGTCAAGCGCGGCGCGCGCGTGCGCTACACCACCATCCAGAACTGGTCGAAGGATGTGTATAAC
>CAYYCA010000226.1:0-4041 GCA_964470265.1 uncultured Fimbriimonadales bacterium
CACCCGTGGCTAAGGCGTCCCGTCCCTGCAAGCTCACCCGTGGCTGGGGCGTCCCTGCCCAAGCCCGCTCTGCTCTGTCAGGCAGCCCCATATATTAGGGGAGCTGCCCGCCTCCGCTGGTAAGTCCTGAACGCGCATGGTACGACGGCGGGGACGCCGTCGTACCAAAAGGGGGTGGGTCTCCCGTTTGAGTCGCTCGCCAGAAACAATCCCTCCATGAAATCCCGCCTTCACTCGGTATAATTCCCCCGCAGGAGCAAGTCTATGACCACAATCGACCAGATTACGGCGCGGATGATTCTCGACTCGCGGGGCAACCCGACGGTGGAAGTGGATGTCTATCTGGAAGACGGCTCATTCGGGCGGGCGGCGGTTCCCTCAGGCGCGTCCACAGGCGCCCACGAAGCCTTAGAACTGCGCGACGACGACCCCGAATATTATCTGGGCAAAGGCGTGGAACGCGCGATTGAAAATATCCACGAGCGCATCGCCCCAGCGTTAGAGGGGATGGACGCCTTAGAGCAGCGCGCCATCGATGAGACGATGATTTCCCTCGACGGCACGGAGAACAAGTCCGAACTCGGCGCGAATGCGATTTTGGGCGTATCGATGGCGGTCGCCTGCGCCGCCGCCGAATCGTGTGGATTGCCCTTATATCACTATCTGGGCGGCGTGAACGCGCATGTGTTGCCTGTGCCGTTGATGAATGTGCTGAACGGGGGCAAGCATGCAGAGGGCGGAGCCGACTTTCAGGAGTTTATGATTGTGCCGCTTGGCGCGACGAGCTTCTCGGAAGCCCTGCGCTGGGGCGTGGAGGTGTATCATCACCTGAAAAAAGTGGTGCATGAGGAGGGCTACGGCACAGCTGTCGGCGACGAAGGCGGTTTCGCGCCGCCTGTGACCAGCGTGCGTCGTGCGCTTGATTTGCTGATGCGCGCCATCGAACGCGCAGGGTACCAGCCCGGCAGCCAGATTGCCCTCGCGCTCGATGTCGCCGCGTCCGAGCTGCATAAAGGGGGCTACTACATCCTCCGCGCTGAAGAGCGCACCCTCAGCAACGAGCAGATGGTCGCCCTCTACGAGGAACTCGTGCGCGACTACCCGATTGTCTCGATTGAGGATGGGCTGGCGGAAGACGACTGGCAGGGCTGGCAGATGCTGACCCAGGCGCTCGGTTCGCGCGTGCAACTCGTGGGCGACGATTTGTTCGTCACCAACCCCGACCGCCTGCTGCAGGGCATCCAGCAAGGCTGCGGCAACAGCATCCTGATAAAGCTCAACCAGATTGGCACCCTCACCGAGACACTGGACACCATCCTGCTGGCGCACCGCAACGGCTACAGCGCAATTATCTCACATCGCTCAGGCGAAACGGAGGACACCTTCATCGCCGATTTAGCCGTGGCGACGAATGTTGGGCAGATTAAGACAGGCGCGCCCGCCCGCGGCGAACGCACCGCCAAATACAACCGCCTGCTGCGCATCGAGGAAGAACTCGACACGAGCGCGGTCTACGCAGGAAAGATGGCGTTTGGGTTGTATGGAAATTAGTTTATGCGACGCACGAAAATCATCGCCACTCTGGGACCCGCCATCGACACGCAGGAGAAGCTCCACGAACTGGTGGAGGCGGGCGCGAACCTGTTCCGCATCAACGCCGCGCACGGCGATTGGGAAACCCGACGCCAGTGGATTGAATGGATTCGCCACGCCGAGCAGACCTACAAAATCCCGCTCGGCGTTTTGTTGGATCTTGCGGGTCCGAAAATCCGAATCGGAACCCTGAACGAGCCGATGGCGTTGCAACCGCGTGAAAGCGTCGAGTTTCGTCTCAGCGAGCAGCAGACCGATTCGGCGATTCCCCTGCCTGTGGCGGAGGTGTTTCGCGCGGCGCGCGTGGGCGACCGCTTGCTGCTGGATGACGGCGCGATTGAACTGCAAATCACGCGCGTCGAGACCGAGCGGCTGGAGGCGACCGTGCTGGAAGGCGGCGAGTTGCGCTCGCAAAAAGGCGTGACCTTGCCCCACCGCACACTCGCCCTGCCTTCGATGACCCCCAAAGACCGCGAAGACCTGCTGGAAGGCATTCGCGCGGGCGTGGACTGGATTGCGCTCTCGTTCGTGCGCTCCGTGACGGATGTGATGAACCTGCAGGCGCTGATTCGTGAGCAGGGCGCGAGTATCCCCGTCATCGCTAAAATCGAGCAGCCCGCCGCGCTGGACGACTTAGAATCGATCGTGGAGGTCGCCGACGGCGTGATGGTCGCGCGGGGCGACCTCGGCGTGCAGGTAGACCTCGCTGAAGTGCCCATCCTGCAGAAGCAGATTATCCATTTGTGCAATCAACACGCCAAGCCTGTGATTACCGCTACGCAGATGCTGGAGAGCATGATTCGCGAGGGGCGTCCCACGCGCGCGGAGGCGACCGATGTGGCGAACGCGGTGCTGGACGGCACGGACGCGCTGATGCTTTCGGGCGAGACGGCGGTCGGCGCGTACCCGACGCAGGCAGTGCGCTGGATGGCGCGAATTGCGGAAGTCGCTGAGGAACATCTGGAGTTTTTACAACTGGGCGAGCTGGACGCCGCCACCGCGGGCAATGCGACAGTGGCGGTGGCGCGCGCCGCCTGCACCGTCGCGCAGATGGTTGGTGCGAAAGCGATTCTCACCCCCACTAGCTCAGGCGGCACTACGCGCTGGGTGTCGCACTTCCGCCCGTATCAGCCGATTCTTGCGCTCACGGACAACGAGCCGCTCTGGCGCAGGCTCACGCTGCTGTGGGGCGTCGCGCCGCTGCTGATTCCGCGCGTGAACACCACCGACGAAATGACCACGCAGGCGATGATTGCCGCCCGCCAGACGCGCCTCGTGAAAGGCGGCGACCGCGTGGTACTCACGGCAGGCGTGCCTGTGAATGTGCCGGGCAATACGAACATGATTCAGGTGCTGACGATGGAGCGGTAGTGGCACGAGCGTCTCGCTCGTGCGCTGCGTGCTGGGGGGATGCCCAGTGTGGCGCGCGTCTCGCTCGTGCGCTGCGTGCTGGGGGGATGCCCAGTGTGGCGCGCCTCTTGCTCATGCGCTGCGTGCTGGGGCGGGACGCCCCAGCCACAAGATTATCCGCTTTCTCTGGTCTGTGCCGCCTCTGCGCGTTGCGCCAGCGCACGCGCCATATCGCTGAAAATCACGCGATGGATGGGATAGAGCGCATACCAGTAGAGCGCGGCGTGACCATCACGGGCAGACGCTCCGTCAGGTAGCGCACCATTTCGAACGAAGCGGAGCCAGAGCCGATAATGGGGCCCGCGCGGAACTCGGTACAGGGCAGCGCGTCGCGCAGAATCGCGCCTACTTCCGCGCGACTGCTCAGGTGTGCGCTGGGCGCGCCTTCGCGGGGCAGCAGACCGCCCAGATAGATGAGGTGTTTCAAGCCCGTCGCGCGCGCCGCCTGGGCGAAAGTGCAGGCGTTGTGGCGGTCGCGCTCGGCAAAGTCGCCGCTGCTCTGCATCGAGTGCACAAGGTAATACGCGACCTCCACATCCTGCAGGGCGCGGCGCAACGATTCGGGGTCGCCCACATCGCCTGCGTAGACCTCCACCTGACTGCGCCACGGGCGCGCTGCAAGTCGCTCTGGGTCGCGCGCCAGCACGCGCACGGCATAGCCCCGCTCAATCAGCCGCGGCGCCAATCGCCCGCCCACATAGCCCGTCGCCCCCGTCAGTAAAACCAGCCGACGCGCCATCGCGTCTATATTGTAGCCGAAACCGACGCAACATGCAGGAATCAAGCCCGATTGCTCGAACCAGACGCTCGGCAGGAGAAACCGCGCGGGGAACGAACCAAACGTGGCACGGGCGTCCCGCCCGTGTCGTAGCAACGCCTTGCTTGGGCGAGACGCCCAAGCCACGCTGTGGTACGGGCCTCCCGCCTGTGTGAGAAAAGTCGTGCTTGGGCGGGGACGCCCAAGCCACGCCGTGGTACGGGCCTCCCGCCCGTGTCGTAGCAACGCCTTGCTTGGGCGAGACGCCCAAGCCACGCTGT
>CAYYCA010000227.1:0-4039 GCA_964470265.1 uncultured Fimbriimonadales bacterium
CGGGCGAGACGCCCGTGCTACGAAGGGAGATGTTATGCGACGCTGGACGGTTCGCATCGCGCTGGCGATAGCAGGCGGGCTAAGCTCGTATATTGGGCTGAGCGCGTTGCTGTTCGTGGCGGCGATGCACCGCATGAGCCTCTCGCAGGAATCGCGTCCATGGCAACACTTCCCCCCTTTACAAGCGCACGACCGCCTGCTGATTATCGCGCCCCATCCCGACGATGAAGTGCTGGGCTGCGGCGGGCTGATGGCGACCGCCGCAGCGCAGGGAATCCCCGTCAAAGTGGTCTACCTCACGGCAGGCGACGGTTTCGCCGCCGCCGCCGCGCTCACCGCGCGCAGCACGCCCGACGCCCGCGACTGCCTGCAGCTGGGGCAACTCCGAATTCAGGAGGCGCGCCGTGCGCTAAAGCAGTTAGGGCTGAACCGCGAGGACGCCCTGCTGCTGGGCTACCCCGACCGCGGGCTACTCGCGATGGCAGTGCGCCCGAACCGCGCAGCGCGTTCCGCTGCAACGCAGGCGACCGCCGTCCCCTACAGCGACGCGCTCACGCCGAACGCACCCTATACCGCCGTCGCACTGATTGCCGACCTGCGCCGCGTCATTGCCGAGTTCCAGCCCACGCGCGTCTTCACCACGCACCCGCTGGATGACCACGAAGACCACACGGCAGCCGCGCTCTTTACGCAAGAGGCGATGGCGCAGGCGGTTCAAGCGGGCGAACTCGCGCACTCGCCGACGCTCTACTACTACATCGTGCATCGGGGCGATTTCCCCCTGCCGCAGGGCGAGCATCCGAACCGCCCGCTGGTACCCCCAATCGGATTGCTGACGGAGCACTGGCAGGTGTTCCCGCTTAGTCGCGACGCGCTGGAGTGCAAACGGCGCGCGCTGCAGGCGCACGAGTCGCAGTACGCGCTGATGGCGCGCTTTCTGAGCAGTTTCGTGCGCACGAACGAACTCTTTACGCCTGCGCCCCCGCCCCGCGCCTACTACACCCAGCCGTTTGACGACAACCCGACGGCGCATCTGCAGCCGCGCGCGGATCTTGTAAGTGTGCGGACGCAGGGGGGACGCGAGGGCATGCGCGTCAGTATCGAGACGCGTAAGCCGTTCCGCGCACCCTATCAGATGGAGATTGTCTTGCTCACAGTCGATTCCGCAGGCAACTGGAGCGACACGCGCTGGCGGTATCCCAATCGGCGTCTCGCTGCGCGACAGGAGAATGAAGTTGTCCACCTCTGGCTGCCGCACAGTGCAATCGCCCACGCGGAGCGCGCCTATCTGATGGTTCGCGTCAAACTGTATGGCGCGGAGCTGGATCGCACAGGGTTTCTGCCTGTACCGCTGCTTTCGGGCTACGGGGTATCGGTCGCCCCAACTCCACTGTCAACGCCTCAATCCGCTCCATAATCAGTTCGCTGAACGCATCCCGCGCGGCGCGGTCGTGACGGTCGCCGAATACCTCCCGATAGGCAATCGGCTCGCCGAACGCCACTTTGATTTGCGCTCGACGGGGGAACTTTGCGCCCTTGGGCCACGCCTTGTCGGTTCCCACAATCGCCGTCGGCGTCACCGCCGCGCCTGATTGCCGCGCCAGCAGCGTCACGCCAGGCGTGGGGGGCAGCAGGCGCGTGCCATCGCCGCGCGTACCTTCGATAAAAATAATCACCGCGCGCCCCTCGTTCAGAAAGTTTAGCGCAGTTTTGATGGCTCCTACATCCGCTGTCCCCCTTTCCACAGGGAACGCGCCCAGCCGACGAATCAGCTTCGTGAACAGCCCGTAGCGAAACAGCTCCGCTTTCGCAATAAAGCGCAACTCGCGCGGACAGGCGCAGCCAATCAACGGCGGGTCAAGCAGGCTCAAATGGTTCGGCGCAATAATCAGCCCGCCCTCCAGAGGCACGCGCTCCGCGCCGACCACCTCCAACTTCCATAAGAGCCGCGCCACACCTCGCACCAGCACCCAGCCCGTGCGATAGAGCCAGTCGTCTGAGCGAACCATGCCTACCTCTCAATCACAAACTCGGAGCGCACTTCCGTCGGTACGCGCAGAGTCGCCGAAGCGGAGCAATACTTCTCGTCCGAGAGCCGAACCGCCTTCTCCACCATCTGCGGATCCAGATTGTTGCCCTGCAGGTAGTGCGTAATCACCACTTCCGTGAAGCGTCGGGGATGTTCGGGGTTGCGCTCGGCGTGGATTTCGATTCGATAGCCCGTCAGCTCCTGTCGCATCTTGCGCAGGATGGCGACCACATCCATCGCCGTACACGCCGCGACCGCCAGCAACAGATGTTCCATCGGCGTCGCTGCGACATCGTTCCCGCCCGATTGGGGATGCGTGTCGAACAGCACTTTGTGCCCTGTAATATCGCACGCGCCCTCGAACAGCATATTGCCTTTCCAGACCAGTTCGCCGCTCATGGAGAAAAAGATACCTGATATGTGGTATACTTTTGCTGGAGGAGCGTCCCATACGGTACGCACGGTCTCACATGCGATTCATCACACTTCAAGAGGCGGCGCAGCGACTTAATATCGCTGAGGAGAAACTGCTGCAGTGGGCGAAAGAAGGCTACATCAGCCTCTACGCAGTCAAAAGCACAAAGGGTGCGCCGCAACCCGCAGGTTCTCAATATCTGCGCAACACTTTCGCCTACCGCGCCAACCTGAAGCTCTTCTGCCTCGCGGAGGAAATCGAAGATCTGGCGGAAGACCTCCACTGGAGCCGTCTCGGCTTACAATCGCTTGCACGCGATGAGGACGAGGATTCCTGAAGTAGGCGAAGTCTGGCTCACCGAGGACTGTTTCAATCCAGAAAACGCCGTGCGTCCCGCCGTCGTGGTTAGCTCGGCTGAATACTCCCGATGTCGGCTCGATGTAGTAATCCTGCCGATTAGCTCGAAGGTGGAGCGAGCTAAGTGCGCTACGGATTGCATCCTTCACGACTGGCGCGAGGCAGGACTCAACAAACCTTCCTATGTGAAATGCAATCCGATTACTGTAAAGCTCCCGATGCTGCAAAGTTTCGTCGGGACGCTTTCCGAAGCGGATCTGAGCGAGGTGCTGAGCAAGCTGCGGCGGGTGTTCGGCTTTTGAAAAGCGTCGCTAAAGATACAAGACCCTGCCCTTGTACCGTTCCATGAGCCTCGCGTTATGGGCGTCGCCGCCGTCGAGGTTCGCCGACATGAACACGGGCGGCGCAATCCCGCGCTCGATGAGAATCGCGCACGCTTCGGCGACAATCGCGTTCGCCAGCGCCGCGCCCAGCACGGTGGAGACGGGCGCGACGGGCTGCGGAAAGTTTTCCAGCTGCACAACCGCGTCGCCCGCAGGCGCGCCGTTGTCAATCACTAAGTCTGCCACTTCGAACAGGCGATACCCCGTGCTGCTGCGGGGGCTGACCGACTGCGAATACGCCAGCGAGGTGAGCGCAATCACCTTCGCGCCCTGCTGTTTCGCATAAAGCGCGACCTCCACGGGCGCGGCGTTCCGCCCCGACACCGAGTGAATCAGCGCGACATCCGCAGGGCTAATCGGGATCTGCTTCACCGCCGCGAGCGCGTAGCCGTCCAGACGCTCCAGCGCGGAAGTGAGCGGCAGAGGGCGTACATCGCAGGTCAAGCCCGGAATAAAAATCGGGCTGACGGGAACCAGCCCGCCCGCGCGATAAGTCAACTCCTCCGTGATAATCCCCGCATGGGACGCCCCAAACACATAGAGCAGCCCATCCGCCTGCAGCGCGTCGGCAATCCACTCCGCCGCCGTCCGCAGTTGCTCCTGCTGACGCTCGTAGGTCTGCTGAAGCAGCTGAATCACTGTGGGCACATAACTGGTTCGCATCGCTCGCTCAACACTCCTTCACGCGCGGGCGGATTATACCCGCCTGGATGATAACCCAAGCTGCTCCCTATGCCGAGATTCCCTGCCTTCGGCTCAGAATGACACGCTTATTTGCGCAAAAACGGCTTTATCATTCCGAGCGGAGCGAGGAATCTCGCCCGCTCAACATCCCCCCTCCTTTCGGTTCCCCCC
>CAYYCA010000228.1:0-4034 GCA_964470265.1 uncultured Fimbriimonadales bacterium
CGTAGCGTCGGCGTCCCGCCGACGATTTGCACTGCTTGAATTCTCGATCGGTATTACTCGGCTTTCCCCTTCGCTTCCTCAGAAGCGTAGGGGATCAGCAGCGATACGCGACGGTTGGAGAAATGAAATGGGTCGTGCGGATTGCGCAAGCGGGTGTCGGCGTAGCCGCGCACTTCGGCGACCTGACCCTTCCATAGCCCTGCGCCTTCCAGCACGCGCCGCGCCGCGTTCGCCCGATCCGCCGAGAGTTCCCAGTTCGAGTAGCCGCCCCCGTAACGGTAGGGCTGCGCGTCTGTATGCCCCTCCACAATCACACGATTATCCAGCTTGCCCACCTTCTGTGCGATGAGTCTCAGTAGCTGGCGCGCGGCAGGCGTCACCGTCGCGCTGCCCGTCTGGAAAAACACGGGTTCCTTGCCCTCAAGCAACTCGATGCGCAGTCCCTCCTTCACAAACTCGATTTTCACATGCTCCTTCAGACGCGACAGTTCGGGAATGTTGGAGAGCGCGGTCTCCACATACTTTTTGAACTCCTCCAGCTCCTTGCGCTCGGTCTGGCGGTCTTTTTTGATGACCGTTTTTCCGTCTTTGGCGGCGCGCGGCATGTTCGGCGTGTTTTTGCCGCCAGGGGGCATAGAATCGTTGATAGTGAATACCGCCTCGCTCTTAGCGCGAACCGCCTGCATAAATCCGACAGGGTCGCGGAAGTAGGCGGCGATAGCAGCGCGGGTCTTTGCGTCCATGCCGATTAGCCACATTACCATAAAGAACGCCATCATCGCCGTGACGAAGTCGGCGTAGGCGACCTTCCATGCGCCGCCGTGATGCCCGTGCCCGCCGTTCTTCTTTTTAACGATGCGAATCTCGCCGCCGCCCTCTTTTGCCATGTGTTCACCTCGCTATGCCGCCTGCGCTGCGCCGCCGCCTTTCACGGCTTCCTCCATCTCTTGGAAGCCCGGACGCACATGCGGTTCGATGCTGCGCCGCGCGAACTCGATACAGGTCAGCGGCGCGTCGCCTCGCGCGAACGCAATCAAAGCCTGCCGAATGCACTGATAATACTGCGCCTCTGCGTGGGCATTATGTTCCAGCGCCGCCGACAGGGGCTGAAACACGCCATACGCCAGCAACACGCCCAGAAAAGTGCCTACCAGCGCCGCAGCGACCTTGTGTCCAATCGTTTCGGGTCCCTGATCCAGGTAGCCCATCGTAATCACGACGCCTAACACCGCCGCTACGATTCCGAAGCCGGGCATTGCGTCGCCGATTTTGCTCAGCGCGTGCGACGGGCGCATGACCTCCTCGTGGTGCTTCTCCAGGTCGGTCTCGGTCAGCTCCGCCAGCTCGAACGCCCCCACCGCCCCTGTCAGCACCACCTTCATCGTGTCGCACAGGAAATCGAGCGCGTGGTGATTGCTCAGTAGAAACGGATACTGTTGAAACAGCGAACTCTCGTGCGGTCTTTCGACATGCTGTTCCAGCGCGAGCAGTCCCTCTTTACGGGCGAGGGTGAACAGGGCGAACAGCGCCTGCAGCAGCTCCAGAAAGGTCTCTTTTTTGCTGTAGGGGCTGCCCTTGAGCAAGCCGAGAATGCCTTTGATAATCGCTGAAATGACGCTGGGTGGGTTCGACGCCACCAGCGCGCCCAGCCCTGCGCCTCCGATAATGATAAATTCCGAAATCTGGATCAGCGCGGCGATTTTGCCGCCGTGCATAATGAAGCCGCCAAACACCGCGCCGAACACGATGACGAAGCCGATAATCGTGGTCATGCCGCCCGATTCGCCTCCACAGGAAGGTTATTCCATATTCGGGGGCGATTTGGAGCGGGATTTTCGCTTACAGCACTCGCACAAACGCGCCGCCGGGCATGCGGCGCGCCAGCCCCTGCATCTCCAGCATCGTCAGCTCCGCCTGCGCCATATGCACAGGCAGTCCTACCTGCCGCGCGAGTGCATCCACATGGCGCGGTTCCAGATCGAGCGCGCTGAGCAGTTTCTCCTGTGTCTCGGTCAGCATTGGCAGGCTGGCAGTTCGCTCGCGCGGCTCGGTCTGAATGCTCAGGAAGCTCAGGATGTCTTCCACGCTATCGACCAGCGCGGCGTTTTCCTTGATTAGCGTGTGGCAGCCTTTGCTTTTGGGGTTGTCGATGCTGCCGGGTACAGCGAACACCGCGCGTCCGTACTCGTTGGCGAGACGGGCGGTAATCAGCGCGCCGCTCGCTTCGGGGGCTTCGACCACCAGCGTTCCCAGTCCCCATGCAGCGATGAGCCGATTGCGTACGGGGAACCGCCACGCGTCGGGCGCGGCATCCCACGGATACTCGCTGACCACCGCCCCGCCCGATTCGGCGATGCGCCGAAACAGCGCGCGATTCTCAGCGGGGTACAGATTCCCCAGCCCGCTGCCGAGAATGGCGACCGTGCGCCCGCCTGCCTCCAGCGCGGTGCGATGCGCGACCGCGTCGATGCCCAGCGCACCTCCGCTCACAATCGTCAGCCCCGCCTCACACAAATCGCGGGTGAACCGCTCGGCGACCATGCGCCCATACGCGCTCGGCTTGCGCGTGCCCACAATCGCCACGGCGAATCGGTCGCGCTCCTGCAGCT
Source organism: uncultured Fimbriimonadales bacterium (assembly GCA_964470265.1). Classification (GTDB taxonomy): domain Bacteria; phylum Armatimonadota; class Fimbriimonadia; order Fimbriimonadales; family GBS-DC; genus GBS-DC. Next base: position 2,610 of record CAYYCA010000228.1, read on the forward strand.
CGCCCCACACGAACAGCGCAGGCGGCGGGTCAGGCAGCACTTCCAGCGGGCGCGGATAGTCGTCGGAGACGCCCGCAATCAGCAGCTGCGCCTCGCCCGTCGCCAGCGGCGGGGGTATCTCGACCGATTCGTGCGCGACGCGCTCAATCGCCGCTACATCCGCCTCGCGAAGACCCGCGACCTCGCGCAACGCCGCCGCGCCCACGCGGAAAACGCCGTCGGGGTCGCCGAACCGCTCCAGCAACGCCCGCAGCTTGTTCGCGGAAAACTCCAGACTCAACAGCCTCAGCCACGCAATCAGCTCCTCTCGGCTCATGGTCGCTCCACAAACTCCCATTCGCGTTTTCGGAAATAGCTCAGCCCCAGCAGCGCAACGCCCACACCCAGCAGCAGATTCAGCCCCAGCAGCCCCAGCGGCAACGGCATATCGGGAAACTGCGTCGCCTGCCCCAACGGCGCGCTCTCCTGTACAATCGTAATCGGCGGCAGGATTGCCTTGCGGTACGCCATCGTCAGCGTCGCCATCGGGTTCAGTATATGATACGCCCAGAACAGCCCCTCGCGATACGCTTCAGGAACCAGCGTTGTGTAGCGCAGCTGCTCCGAGAAGTAAATCACAGGCGTCAGAAAGAACAGCAGCTGCAGCCCCACGCTCACGAGATACTTCACATCCTCGTAAAATACATTCCAGCAGGCAATTATCGCCGCCAGCCCCGCCACCCACAACAACTGCGCCAGCATAATCACAGGCAACAGTAGTAGGCTCCACTGCGGCGGCGTGCCCACAAAGCCGTATAAATAGAGAAACAGCACGCCCATCGCCAGAAAAAAGTGAATGAAGTTCGAGACCACCGCCGCCAGCGGCAACAACACACGCGGGAAGTAGATTTTTTTAATCACCTGCATATACACCAGAATCGTCTGGCTGGCGTCGAGCAGCGCGAACTGAAAAAAAGTCCACGGCAGATACGCTGCGAGGATGTATGCCGAGTAGTTCGCGATGCGCATACCCATCACATACTTGAACACGATGGTCATCACCAGCACAGTCGCCAGCGGGTTGAGCAGCGACCAGAAGAAGCCGAGCGCGGAGTTCTTATAGCGCACGCGCAGCTCGCGAATCACCAGCGTCCGCAGCAACTCGCGATAGTTCCACAGCTCCAGCAGCAGCTCGCGCACACCTGATTCATTCACCAGATAAGATGAAAGTCCTGTCTTGGCAGGGGCTGCGCGCTTCACGGCATCGTGCGTCAATCGACAACGCGTTTGGTTCGACGGCGTCCCCGCCGTCGCTCTACCAGGTATGCTCCCTGACGCCGATGGCGGGGACGCCATCGTACCGAGAAAGGGGGCGTTTTCACTTTTGAAGAACTTTAGTGCCCCAAAGGTGAAAGTGCCGCCGAATGGAGGGGTAGGTTCGGAACC
>CAYYCA010000229.1:0-4027 GCA_964470265.1 uncultured Fimbriimonadales bacterium
CTCTGCAGGCAAGAAGCCCCGCTCCGGATGCACTTCGTAATCTTCCAGTCTCAGCTCGTCGGCGTAAGCGGTCTGCATCGTCGCCTCCTCCATAGGGATTATTGCCTTCGTTGGCAATTCGGTTTAGTTTGGGCTTACGCAGGCGGACGCGCGCTGAGTTCGGGCAGGGTCTGGCGCAGCTGCTTGAGCCAGTGTTCCGCGAGCTGCTTCACGCTCATCTTCGCCGCCTCAGCATCGGCGGGCGTCACAGTGATCAGCAGTCGCCCGCGAATGTAGATTTCGTATTGCTGGTCTTTGCGCACTTCTGTGAGCGTGATTTGTTCCGCTGTGAGTCGCGCGCCGAGATGCTCGTTCAGTCGTTCCTGAATAACTCGCGCCCGCTCCTCCACGCTCATGTTCCCGTATCCCGCGCGCAGGCGCATGATGAACTTACCGCCGATTGAAATGTCCACATAGTTCTGTGCAAACGCCGCTGCAATCAGCGCCGCTCCCATCAGGCTCAAAAGTTTCTTCATCGGAAAACCTCCGCAAGAGTATACCTGTTCTGGCGCAGTGGTCAGGCGATTTTATTTAGCCACGCTACACTTTTGGGGTATCCTTAACACAGGTGAGACTGGTGAAGGAACCCATCAAGTTGCCCGTTGCGCTGACGGAGGAGTTATTGAGCCACGCGGAGCTGGTCGCGCAGGTGTTCCTGCAGGCGATGTATACCTCCATCGGCGAGAAGTTGCTGGAAGAGCTGGCGGAGTCGGATCTCACTTACTCGCAGATGCAGGCGCTGCGCTATCTACACACGCATCGGCGCGTCACGGTGGGCGACCTGGCGGAGGGGTTGAACATTTCCTACCCGTCGGCGACGAACATGGTGCATCGCCTGGAGAAAAAAGAGTTGATTCGGCGGGTGGCGAATCCGCGCGATCGGCGTCAGGTCGGGCTAACGCTTACGGAGGCGGGGCGCGCCCTCATTCAGCGCGTCGACCAGGAGCGTCGCCAGCGGTTCGCAACCGTGCTGGCGCAGATGGATCAGGCGGAGCGCCATGCGTTCATTAATGGCTTGAGCGCATTCATTCGCGCGGGGGTCGAGTCGGGCACGCTGAAGCCGATGGATGTCTGCTTGCAGTGCGGGCTGAGCGCGGACCCGAACTGCCCGCTCGTGGAGATGCACGCGGTGGAAGTGTGTCGCTGAGCCTGCAGACACTACTCTTCCACGCCCAGCTCGCGTAGCCGCGCTTTGAGCCGCTCCAGCTCGGCTTCCACCTGTTCGCGCTTGAGGCGTTCCTGTTCCGCCTGCCGCTGCGCCTGACGCTTTGCCTCCTCCTGCGTTGGCACCAGCCGCCCTTCACGGTCGAACAGGCGCAGCCAGTTGAAAGCGCGCCGCTCGTACACGCTGCGGTGAATCCCAAGCCATGCTCCCAGCACCTCGCTCCAGAACCAGCCGCGCTCGTTGGGCGTCTTCGGCTGATACTTGCCGTCTACCAGTTCCCATCCCGCGAACTCGGTGTCGCCGTCGTACCAGAAATACTCCCGCGTGCGAAAGATGTTCTGGTAGATGTCTTTTTTGGTGTTTTTATCGTTGTCGGCGGTCGTATCCGAAAGCAGCTCGATAATCAGGTCGGGATACTTGCCTTCGAGCCAGACAACCCAATTGTCGCGCGGCTTCTCGCCGTCGATGCCCGTCACAACGAAGAAGTCGGGCCCGCGGTAGGCGGTGGAGCGGTTGAGCACAACATCCTCCGCCTGGTCGGGGCTGTAGTAAACGAACACATTTCCCGCAGCAAAGTAGTCGCGGCGATCGTGCCAGAGCTGATTGACCAGCTCGATTAGCAGACCAATTTGGAGATAATGCCAGAAGTTTTCCATCGGGATGCCGTCCTCCTCAGGCAGCATGGCAGTCCATCGCTGAATTTCGTCAAGGAGTTGCGGGTCGTGGGTCGCTTCGTAGAGTGGCAGCAATCGCCTTAGCTGTGCAATCGCATGCAGCTGCAGCACCTGCCTTGCATCGACCAGTTCTACCTCTGTGGGCGTCTTAGAGATTGCCATCAGACTTACCCCCGATGCAAGTATACCTCGCCGCAGGGAAATTGCTTCCCATCGCCAAATTAGGGGGCATGCAACTCTCCTCAAGGGCGCAGGAACTGCTGGCGGGCGCGTCGGAGCGCATCGAGCGCCATCGCAAGGCGGATTGCACCATCCGCGTGGTCGACTCGCGCGGCAGACCGCTTCGCGAGCAGACCGTACAGGTCGAGATGACGCGCCATGCATTCCTGTTCGGCGCGAACATCTTCCCACTGTTCGAGTTCGACGAGGCGCAGCACGCGCTTTACGCGCAACGCTTCCGCGAGCTGCTGAACTACGCGACGCTGGGCTTCTACTGGGGCGCGTATGAGCCTGAGCAGGGACGAAAAACGGGACGCGACCTCCAGAAGCGGATTGCCGAATGGTGCAGGCAATACGGGATTGCTACCAAGGGGCATCCGCTGGTGTGGCACGAAGTCTATCCTCGCTGGGCGACGAACGACCCCGACGCCGTGAAGCCACTGCTCCGCAATCGGGTACGCGAGATTGTGCGCGAGTTTCGCGGGCTTATCGACCGCTGGGATGTGATTAACGAGGCGACCGTTGGGCAGCGGTTCGAGAATGGGATCGGCAAGTGGCTCGCCCGCGACGGCGCGACGAGCGTCGTCATCGAAACCTTGCAGTGGGCGCGCGCGGCGAATCCGAAAGCGTTCCTGCTCTACAACGATTACAACCTCAGCCCGGAGTTCGAGAAACTGGCGGAGGCACTCGTCAAGCGCAACGCCCCACTCGACGCAATCGGGATCCAGTCGCATATGCATACGGGCGAATGGACGCTGGAGCGAGCGTGGGAGGTATGCGAGACCTACGCGCGATTCGGCAAACCGCTGCACTTTACTGAGGTCACCGTGTTGTCGGGTCAGCACGGCTGGGAGTTGCCGCGCCCGTGGCGCTCCACGCCCGACGGCGAGCAGCGTCAGGCGGAGTATGTGGAGCGGTTCTATACACTGCTGTTCTCGCACCCTGCGGTGGAAGCGATTACATGGTGGGATTTTGCCGACGCCCGCGCGTGGCAAGGCGCGCCCGCGGGGCTGCTGCGCGCGGATCTCACGCCGAAGCCCGCCTACGAGCGCCTCAGGAAGCTCCTTCGCGAGCAATGGTGGACGCCGAAGCAAACGCTCACCACAGACGCGCAGGGCGTCGCGCGATTTCGAGGCTTTTTAGGAACTTATCGGGTCTCCATCGGCGAGCAGGCTCAGACTTTTGAGCTAAAACGCGGCGGGAGCGAGGTGCGCCTACGACGAGGTTAACACAACTCGCAGGTCTCATACCAGTCAGGGTTTCAGGTGTCGTCAATCGTCGGCGGGGCGCCGACGCTACGCGAAGCGCGTTCGTAGCGTCGGCGCCCCGCCGACGATTGACGACACCTGAAACCTCACTTGGTATCAGTGTTTCACCAGCGCACGCGCGTGAATGATTTCGCTATCGCGCACAGGGCGAATCTGCTGTGCCTGAAGCGTAAGGATTATCCAGCGCATGCTGATGCAGGGTCGCTGCAAAACCTCCCAGTTCTCGCGGCTAAAGCTATACTGGGCGATACAATTGCCTGCTCGGCTAACGGCAATCGAGACGCCATCTGGAAAAATTTGTATCCCCCGCCGTTCCTGATTGGAATCAGCGGGGGATGGTTTCAGTTCTGGACTGGGTTCACGCTCACGCGGCGGCGGTGGCGCGGACCTTCGAACTGCACATAGCCATCCACCAGTGCGAACAGCGTATCGTCGCTGCCGCGCCCGACATTGCGTCCGGGATGGAACTTCGTGCCGCGCTGGCGCACAATCACATTCCCCGCGCGCACGAACTCGCCGCCGTAGGCTTTCACGCCCAGAAACTTGGGATTGCTGTCGCGACCGTTCCGTGTGCTGCCGACGCCTTTTTTACTTGCCATCGTAATCGCCTCCTCCAGTCGCTTGAGCGTCCCGCTCAAGCATAGGTTTTCAAGCTCATGCAC
>CAYYCA010000230.1:0-4011 GCA_964470265.1 uncultured Fimbriimonadales bacterium
CCCGCCGACGATTCGTACTACTTGAACTCTCGATCGGTATAATTCCCCTTGCGATGCACCGCCGATGGTTAGGCGCGACGCTGCTCAGCGCCGTAGGGTTGTTGGGGCTGGGCGCGGGCGCGCTTTTGTGGATGGTAAGCCGCGACGCGCCGCTCCCCAGTGGAGCGCAACTGGCGGGCTATTCGCTCGCGGGCGTGCGACCCAGCAAACTACCCCAGCATCTACAGGCCCTGCGCTCCGTTCTCGCTGAGCAGCCTGTGATTGTCGAGCAAGCGCCCACACGCCGCACGAAGCTCAAAGACTGGGGCGTGGAACTCGATGTCGCCGCCACGAATCAGGCGATACTGGACGCCTGGGCGCGTATCCCCCTCTGGGAGCGAATCTTCGGCAAGCCGCGCCTGCAGGTTCAACCCCACTGGGCGACGATTCCCGAACTGTTTCAGGCGCAGCTAAGCCAGTTCCGCTTTCTCGAACGCGCGCCCCAGGACGCCCGCGTGCGCTTCACCAACGGGCAGGTGGAAATTCTTCCCGGACGAGACGGCTGGGCGATTGATCAGGAAGAAAGCTATCAGAATCTGATCGACGCGCTGCAGGAGTTGCCCGCCTCTCGTACCGTCTTCACGCTCGCGATGCACACGACGCCTCCACGCGTCTCGGACGAGCACCTTCGCGCGATTACAGGCGTAATAGCAAGCTACACGACGCGCTTTCCTGGGTATCAGGTACACCGCAATCACAACATTCGGCTGGCGGCGCATGCGCTGGATGGGCGCGTGCTAATGCCTGGCGAACGGCTCTCCTATAATCAGGCGGTCGGCAAGCGCACACTCAAGCAGGGGTTCCGCGTCGCCCCTGTGATTGTGCGCGGCGAGAAACAACTGGGGATTGGCGGGGGCATCTGTCAGGTCTCATCGACCCTGTTCAACGCCGCGCTCCTGAGCGATTTGAAAATCGTGCGGCGCGTCAATCACTCGATTCCTGTGGACTATGTGCCGCTCGGACGCGACGCCGCCGTCACAGACACCGGGCTTGACCTCGTTATCGAGAACCCGTTCGACCACCCCATCGCGATTGCCACCGAGATAGGACGCTCCTCACTGACTATTCGGGTACTGGGACCGCCTCAGCCCCAACGGCGCGTGGTGTTGAAGACAGAGCGCGTGCGGCTGCCCTCGCCCCCCGTGAAGCGCGTGCCCGACCCAAGCCTGCCTGAAGGCAAAGAGCGCGTCTTGAAGAAAGGCTCGGCGGGCGTGCGGGTGATTCTCTGGCGCGAGGTGTACGAAAACGGCGCGCTGGTCAGACGCGAGCGCGTCGCGACCAGCACCTATCGGGCGCAGCCGCGCGTGATTGCAGTAGGAAGCAAGCCTGCCCCGAAGACGCCCCTGCCTGAAACTCAAGGTGAAGCCGAGCGTTAGACAATCCGTCGTTCCACAATCGCCACGGGGTCAAAAGTGCGCAGCCGCCAGCCGATGGTGAACAGCGCGAACGCCAGCACCATTAGCGGCACGGGCAGCGTATATTGATAGGCAATCGGGTCGAACGGCTCGATATACAGCCCGCGCGGCTCCATGATGCGCACTTTCGCCCAGAGCAGCACGCCCATCGCGCTCAGCACGCCCAGCAACCACCCCAGCGCAACGACCGTTATCGTCTCCAGCGAGACGCGCATCAGCAGTCCCCGCCGCGTGAAGCCAATCGCCTGCAGCAAGCCGAACTCCACCAGTCGCTGTTGAAAATAGATGTTCGCCAGCAGCCCTGTCATCGTCGCCAGCATCACCGCCACGACGACCACCACGATTCCTGTGATGAAATAGAGGTTCTTGAACGCGCGATGGGTCTCTTCCTGCAACTCGGCGTAAGTCCATACGCGCGCCTGCTCGCCCTTGAGGTTCTCGCGGATCCATGCGTCGAGGCGCGGCTGGTAGCGCGGCTCGGTCGAGAAAATCAGCAGGTTGCGCGTCGGTGGGAAAAAGTTGTCGCGGACGAACTCCAGCGAGCCAATCGCCAACCATGTCTCGCCTTTCAACACGCCGACGACGCGCACGGGCACGGGCGCGTACTGATCTGGCATGAACGGCGACAGCACAATATCGCCTATTTTGAGGTTCTTGTTGCGCATTAGCGGCTCCGAGAGCGCGACGCCCGCCTCGCCCGGCGCCGGGAACCGCCCTTCCGCCAGAGTCAGCCGACAACGCGCCGCGAGCGACGCCATCTGCTCCTGCTCCAGCCCGAAAATCACAAACGGCATCTTGCCCACGATGGTCTCCGCGTTCATAAAGCAGACCACTGTCTCGTAGGAAGTGCCGTAGTAGGGCGCGTTCTGGATGCGCTCCACCAGCTCAGGCTTGAGCTTGCTGGCGCCGCGAGGAGTAATCGCCGCAAAGTAGCGGTTATAGTCGTAAATTTTCAGGATTGTGCGATCGATGGAGTTGAGCAGCGCGACGACGCTGGCGATTGTCAACACCGCCAGCGCCAGCACCAGCGTCAGGGGCAGACTGCGCCCCGGATTGCGCGTCAGAAACAGAATCGGCGAGAGCGGATGTCGTCGGGGCATAGGCAAACCTCTACAGGGAAATGATACCTGATGAGGAAACTTATGCCAACGGGGGGTTCAAGTGTCGCAATTCCACCCTCACTCCCTGCCCCCTCTCTGATAAGGGTACAACGCATAAGTTCAACTCTGCTGCACCAGCAACCGATTTGGCTCCATCAACCCCCTTACCCCCCTCCTTAAGGTTCCCCCCGCTCCGCGAGGGGAACCGAAAAACTCACTCGGTTCCCCCTACGCAGCAGGGGGAACCTGAAGGGGGGCGAGAAAAATCCGTCCTTGCCCTCTGCTTGAGGTGCTGATAGTGGGGAAAATGAGCCAGCTGCGCCCGAATTTGGGGTAGAACCGTGTACCTTTATCAGCTGCCCCCTCTCCCGCGACGCGGGAGAGGGGGAAACCCGCAGTGCATGTACGCGACTCCCCTCTCCCACGCCGTGGGAGAGGGGCTGGGGGTGAGGGCAATCAGCAACCCGCCCCGAAGTTGAACAGTACGATGAGCAGGTCGGCGTCGTCCACCACGCCGTCGCTGTTCACATCGGCTTCGGCGTTGCTGCCGCCAAAGGCGAACAGCACGCTCAGCAGGTCGGCGTCGTCCACGCAGCCGTCGGCGTTCACATCGCCCTGCACGGGCAGGTACAGGCACACATTATCCACGCGCACAGGATTCACATCTGCAATCGCGTTGCCCAGCGTCTCGCGATAGCCGATGTAGAACCCGCCTACCAGCCCTGTGGCGGTCGTGCCCGTAATCGCAATCGGGTTGCTGGGGTCGCCATAAAACAGCCCTTTCACCTGACCGTCGCTCATCACTTCCAGGCGCAGCCGGTACCAGCCCGCGCTCAAACTGGAGAGGTCGATGCTGCCGTAAACTGTCCAGCTGGAAAACGAACCAGTCGCGCCCGCATCGACGAGATAGAGCTTCGACTCGTCTGGATGATCCGTGCGTCCGAAAGAGCGTCGGAACACCCAGCCCACGCCCGACATCCCGTTCGCGCTGGCGGCAATCAGCGGGTGGTTATGCACGCTCTCAGGCGAGCCGAGCAAGCCAATCATCCATGTCTCCACGCGCGTACTGGGCGGGGCGGCAGGGTTGATGTAGATTTGCAGGTCATAGCCCGCCGTGCCGTTTTCGAACACATAGTTCGCGATGGCTACATTCCCGCCGCCTGCCCAGTCATACACCATCATCGCCTTGCCGCCGCTCGGCGAAGCGGGAATCGCGTTCGGGTTGAAGCCCGTAGATACCGTTCGGTCGCCCTGCGTCGGGTCAACAATACGCGGGTTGCGGTAGGAGCCAGTGAACTCAGCAGGGGCGTCGCCCACGTTGTAGTTGTCAAAGTTCAGGCACAGGCGGCTGGTCAGCGCGGGCAGGTTGTTCGACGCGCCCGGAGTGGGGCGGAAGTGCCCGAAGTCGCGCCCGTTCACATTCGTATCGTACCCATCGCGCCAGCGACCGATGGTCA
>CAYYCA010000231.1:0-2825 GCA_964470265.1 uncultured Fimbriimonadales bacterium
ATTATTCCCTGTAGATACAACGAACATCCGCCTTGCTGACAGACTCGTCGCGCCTGTTCCAACCACTCCTCCGCCTTTTCCAGCAACCCCTGACGCATGCACACATCGGCAAGATTGTTGTATACTTTAGCGAGACCGTTCGGATAGCCCGCCGCTTTATAGCTCTGAAGAGCTTGCTCCAAACAGGCGCGGGCGTCTTCATATCGCCCCAGATGCACATGGCATACCGCCAACAAGTTGAGCGTGTTTGCAAGCGGCAATGGGGTCTGGATTTGCCGATAGAGCGCGTGGGCTTCGCGCAGCAGGGGTATCGCCTCGTCACATCGCCCCTGCTGATAACAGAGCGCGCCCCAGTTGTTTAGCAGCGGGGCGAGGATTAAAGGACGCGCATTGCGCCGCGCCGCGCAGACCCCATGCCCGAATACCTCCGCCGCCTCTGTGAAGCGACCGCGCTCTTTCAAGGTAAGCGCCAGCATGTTATACGCGCCTGCCAGCTCGTCGTAATCGCGCAGGGTCTGACACAGCCGAATACTCTCGTGCAGATGCGCCTCCGCCTGCTCATACTGTTCCATCCGCAACAGGAACAGCCCCAGCCAGCTCAGTAGCCGCGCTCGTTGCCGCCGTGTGAGCGCGTTACTGCTCAGTAAACGCACACACCACCGTCGCCCCTCTTCCCAGCGTTGCTCCCAATCCAGAAAATAGCCGTAGTCGACGACGAGCGTCGCTGCGCGGCGCGGGGCGTGGGCAACACCCCACTCCATCGCTGCGTGCAGGTTCGGATAGAGCCGACGGAGCCGAAAGAGCCACTCGAACTGCGCAGCGGTATTGAATTCGTTTCGCACCGTTTTGCCCAGCTGCTCAAAATAGCTGAACAGACGCGCCTGCACCGCCTCGTCGCGTCCGCCCAGGTTGCGTTGCCCGAACAGGCGCACTGCTTCCAGCATGTTATAGAGGGGCGTCTCGTCTCTCCAGCGGCGTTGCAACAGCGAGCAGCGGGTCAGTTCTTCCAGCGCGGCTGCCGACGGCTCGCCGAGAACGGCGTCCGCCAGCGTCGCGTCCCACTCGCCCTGCAGGAACGCGAGGGTCGCAAACGCGCGTCGGAGCGGCGGACTGAGCAGGGCGTAGCTGCTCTCCAGCGCGGCTTGCAACGAGCGATACGGATAGCCCACATCGCGCCGACGGCTATTGAGCCAATCGAGTCGCGCGTGCGCCGTGTGGAGCAGCTGGCTCAACGAGCAGCTGGCGAGTTGCGCCGCCGCGAGTTCAATCGCCAGCGGCGCGCCTTCCAGGATTCGACACAGCTCGGCAACTTTCGGGGCGTTGGCTTCCGTGAGCGCGAAGTCAGGGCGCGCCGCCTGCGCCCTGTCCACAAACAGCGCGACGGCAGGGTTCGCCTGCAGCGTCTCCAGCGGCGCGTCGGCGTCGGGCGGCGGCAGCGGTTCCAGCGTCAGCCATCGCTCACCCTCCACCTCCAGCGGGTGGCGCGAGAGGGCGACTGCCTGTAGGCGCGGCAATCGCTGAAGCAACGCCGTCAGCAGCGGCGCAGCGTCCAGAACCTGCTCCCAATTGTCAGTGATTAGCAGAGCGGGCGCGTCGCCTATCTGCACAGCCAGCGCGTCGAGCAGCGCATCGCCGTTCGCGTCGGCGTCGCATACGAACGCTTGTACGAACGCCCGACGCGCCTCCGCCTCACAGCGCGCATCGCGCAGTGGGATCCAGAACACGCGCCCTGCGTAGGTCGCCTCCAACCGCAAGCCCAGCTCCTGCCCGAAGCGCGTCTTGCCGATTCCAGGCGCGCCTGTGATGGTAATCAGGCGCGCGCCGTTCCGCAACAGAGACGCCGCCTGCTCCAGCTCCGCCTCGCGCCCGAAGAATCGCGTCAACGGCGCGGGTACCGCGGCGCGCGGACGCACAGACGAAACTGCCGCGCACGGCGACTCGTCGGGCAAATGTGGCGAGGGGTTTACTTCGAGAAGCGCGCCGCGCAGCGATTCCAGCGTGAAGCGGGGGTAGTCGCCCAGTGCGCGCGCCAGCTCGCCTCGCAGACGCTGGTACTCAGCTTCCGCCTGCGCCTCCGCGCCGATACTTAGGTACAGGCGTATCAGCCATTCGGAGGCGGTCTCGCTCAGCGGGTAAATCCGCACGGCGCGCTCGGCAAGTTCCCGCGCGACGGCAACGCGCCCTATGCGAAGCAGTTCGGGCAAGGCGGCCCGCAACGCTTGCAAGTACTCGCGCTCCAGCTGAGTGCGCAACGGAAGCAGCCACTCCGCTTCGTAGCCCTGCAGCAACTCGCCCCGATAGAGACGCAGCGCGTTCACAAGGGCGTCTACATACTGCGCGGGGTCGTCATGGCAGCGCGCGGTACGCAACAACGCCTGAAATTCCGCCACATCCGTCTCCAGCGCATCAGGGTTCAGGCGGATGCGGTTGCCCGCCGTTTGCAACACGCCGCCTGTCGGCACGCCTGCGGGTTCCAGCTGTTTGCGCAGCGAGCTGAGCGCGGTGCGCAGGCTCGCGTCGGGGTCGCGCCCGTCGCCCCAAAACATATCCGCCAGCGTCACGCGCCCGAACCACTCGCCAGCATAATACGCCAAATAGCCCAGCAGCAGCGCGGTCTTCTCGGTGCGGAACCGCTCGATGCGCCGCCCGTCGCTCTCTAAACTCAGCCCGCCCAATAAACGGCATCGCCATCGCATAGGAAGCCCTTCCAGTAAAACAGGTACAGCTCGCGCCCTTTCGTATTTGGCTCCTTGTTCGTCGGGCTAAGCACTTCAATCACAGTCACAAGTCGAAGTCCCTGTTCACGGTCAAGGATTTGCACATAG
>CAYYCA010000231.1:2925-4006 GCA_964470265.1 uncultured Fimbriimonadales bacterium
CACATAGACGCGCTCTTCCAGTCGGGCGACATAGCGCGGCTGGAGTTGAGGCTGTAGCGCGTTGCTCATGTAGGTCATCAGGCGGGTATGGAAGTCGTTCCAGTACCGCCTGTTCTCAAGGTACGGGTTCATGCCTGGAAGCGGATTCGCCATCGCCATCCCCGTCAGGAGGGATTATACCTGCTTAGCAGCCCTGCCCGAAGTTGAACAGCACGATGAGTAGGTCGGCGTCGTCCACTACGCCGTCGCAGTTAACATCCACACGCCCCAGCGAGTCGCCCGTACCGCCAAAAGCGAACAGCACGGCAAGCAAATCGGCGTCGTCCACGCAGCCGTTCTCCTCCACATCGCCGTTATGCGCCGTACATGCCTGTGTATCCAGCAGGTACGCCTGGTCGACGCCCTGATGCCGCCCCATGCCGACGATGAACCGTCCATTCGCCGAAATGCGTGTGGCAGTAGTTAGGGTGGAGCCGTCGGCAAGCAGGCTGGCGTAGGCGGTATTCAGGTCTTCTACTCCCGCGTTTGTCCAGCGAACAGCGCGTCGCCCAGAGCCTCCAAAGGTCGCTTCGCCGACAATCACTGCGCCGTCGTCGGAAACATCGTTCGCGGTGGCAACATTCCCAAAGTCGGGCAGGGTTTGCAACCCGTGTCCTTCACGCCACACAAACGCCTTCTGCTGGTTGCTATTGTTGAAGGTAACGCCCACCACGACGCTGCCGTTTGCGCTGCAGGCGTAAGCGAAGCCGACGCCGAGCTCCTCAAAGCTGCCGCCCCGCCAGCGGAAGGCGCGTGCGCCAGGATTGTAATGCACGCCGACAACCGTTTGCCCATCGGCGGAAACTCCGTATGCCCAGCTATATGCCGCGCCGCTGCTAATTAGCCCTCCGTCTGCTGTCCAGCGATAGGCGAAGTAGGGTCCCGCGCTGCTGAAAGCGTAGCCTGCAACCACCGAGCCGTCGGCGGAAATGCCAAACGCGCGTCCCTCCGCGCCGCCGAAAGTGCCCAGATTCACAAAGGTTCCCGTCTGTGCGTCCCAGCAAATGTTCTGATATTGCCAGTTGCTATTGAGGATTGTGCC
>CAYYCA010000232.1:0-3994 GCA_964470265.1 uncultured Fimbriimonadales bacterium
TTCTGGAGCCGACGGTGGGACTCGAACCCACGACCTGCGCATTACGAGTGCGCCGCTCTACCGCTGAGCTACGTCGGCTCTCTGTCAGAGCTGTATTATACCCTATGCCTCGTTGTCTGTGCAAGCGATACATCCACTGGACTACGGGTACAATACCATCTCGATGGCAGCGTTGAACAGTCAATTGGGCGTGAATTTCCCAAAGGGGTTCAAAAGCGCGGGCGTCTACTGCGGGATTAAGAAGCCCGGGCTGCTGGACCTTGCGCTGATTGTGTCGGAGACGGAGGCGAGCGTTGCCGGCGTGTTTACCACGAATCGGGCGTGCGCTGCGCCCGTGCGCTGGTCGAGGCAGGTGGTTGCAGGAGGCAGGGCGCGCGCGATTATCGCCAACAGCGGTAACGCGAACTGCCTCACGGGCGAGCGGGGCGAACGCGACGCGGCGCGCATGGCGGAACTGGTCGCCCGACGGCTCGGCTGCGAGCCGAAACAGGTGGTCGTGGCGTCCACCGGCGTCATCGGCGTCCCCTTGCCGATGAACGCGATCGAATCGGGCGTGGCGCAGCTTTTTGACCGTCTCAGCGATGGGGACGACCGCGCGACCGCCGACGCGATTCTGACCACCGATAGCGCGTCCAAGCGCGCTTCACTCGAAATCGCGACGCCCGCAGGCGTTGTGCGCATCGGCGCAATCGCCAAAGGCGCGGGCATGATTGCCCCGAACATGGCGACCATGCTGGCATTCATCACGACCGACGCGCACATCAGCCCCGCCGATTTGCAAGCCTGCCTGACGCGCGCGGCAGATCAGACCTTCAACAGCATCACAGTCGACGGCGACACCAGCACGAACGATATGGTGGTCGCGCTTGCCAACGGCGCGTCGGGCGTGGAGTTATCAGGCGAGGCGCTACAGGCGTTTGAGACGGGGCTGTACGAAGTCTGCGAATACCTCGCGAAGCGCATCGTGAAAGACGGCGAGGGTGCAAGCCGAATCTTCGAGGTGCGCGTGTCGGGTGCGGCAGACCACGCCGCCGCACGACAGATTGCCCGCACCATCGCCGAGTCGCTGTTGGTGAAAACGGCGATTCACGGAGGCGATCCGAACTGGGGACGCATCATCGCCGCCGCAGGACGATCGGGCGCGCCGATAGAGGTGAATCGCGCACGGCTCCTGCTGCAAGGGGTGCTGGTGTTCGAAAACGGGCAGCCTGCCGAGTACGATGAACGCGCCCTCGTTGAGAAGATGCAGGCGGAGGAGGTGCAAGTCGCACTGGAGCTGAGCGAGGGCGACGGCGCAGCCCGCTTCTGGAGCAGCGACCTGACCGCGGAGTATGTCAAAATCAACGCCCATTACCGTACCTGAGCGTATGCGCGCCTACCGGCTCATCGCGCCGAACGAGCTGCGCTGGGAGCAGGTGCCTGTACCTGAGCCGCAGGCGCACGAGGCGTTGCTGCGCGTCGTTGCCTGCGGGCTATGCGGCACGGACTTGCACCTTAAGACGCGCGGGCACTACTACTGGAACGACCAGCCCCTGACGCTGGGACACGAAATTGTCGCCGAGATTGTGAGCTTGCCGCTGGACTACACGGGCACGTTGCAAGTGGGCGATTGTGTTGTCGTTGACCCGCAACTGGTATGCGGCAACTGCTACTACTGCCGTCGGGGGCGTCTGAATCTGTGCGACCATCTGGAGCATCTCGGCTTGAGCGTGGACGGCGGGTTTGCGGAGTATCTCACAGCGCCGGTGCGCAACCTGTATCAGGTTCCCGACGCCGCGCCGCGCGAGTCGCTCTGGCGATATGCGCTGGTGGAGCCGGTGGCGACCTGCGTCGCGGGGATGCGCTTGGCGAACCCGCAGCCCCACGAGACCGTCGCCATCATCGGGCTGGGCTTTTTCGGACAGGTCTATGCGCAGCTCGCGCGGCTCTGGGGCGCGCAGGAGGTATTCGCGCTGGAGCTTAGTCCAGCGCGGCGCGCGGTCGCCCAGCAGATTGGCGCGGCGACGCCTTTCGCCCTCGACGAGTGGCAGGCAAATCCCCGCCACGCGGATGTGGTGATTGACGCGGCTGGCTCCGCCGACGCCGCCGACTGGTGCCTGCGAGTCGCCCGCAAAGCGGGACGCGTCGTTGTGTTCGGCTACCGCCCTGAACCCGTGCGGGCAGACTGGTATCAGATTCTCGTCAAGGAACTCACGGTCATCGGCTCGCGCTCCAGCAACCATGCGTGGGAGCATGCGCTGCAGCTGGTTCATGAGAACCGCCTCGCCCTGAACGCCTTAATCGCCCCCTACGAGTTTGACGCCATCGAGGGGGCGTTCGCCGACGCGGAGGCGCAGCGCGTTTTCAAGCCGATTCTGCGCTGGTAAGCTACGCCCAGTCTTCTGTGCGGATGCGCGGCGCGCGCGACATGAACTTCCGCGCCTCTTCGGGCGTCATGCTGGGATTCTTGTGCGACAGCCCGAACAGTTTGAGCATCTTGTAGAAGGCGTCGGTGTTTCGAATCAGCCCGTGGAACTCCTCGCGCCCTGCGCCGAGCGCGGTAATCCATGTGTAGTCGGCGGTGTGGGAGGTTCCAATCCAGCCGTAGCCGTTGTAGTTGCTTAGGATTTGCCCCAGCAAGCCCTGCAGGTTGCGGTGCTGGCGGTTCCAGATAGGCGGCAGGTTGCCTTTGATTGCTCCTGCGAGCGCGTTCGCCTCCTCGCCGTTGATTTCGATGCCCAGTTGCTCCTTAATAATCCCGCGCACCTCGTCTGCGCCGCCTGCACTGCGCAGTTTGCTCGGCAGCTCCTCGAACGAGCATTTCGCGTACTGCAGCATCGCCATCGCCTTGTTCGACGCCTCGTACTCGCCGCCCATGCCGTTCAAGCCAGGGTTCGAGTTGCCGTGGTCGCTGGTGATGATGACGAGCGTATCGTCGCGCTTCGATGCGAACTCGTAGGCGACCTCCACGGCGTCGTCGAAGGCGAGCTGATCCCACATGATGCCTGCGGCGTCGTTGGCGTGCGCGGCGTGGTCGACACGCCCGCCCTCTACCTGCAGCAGGAATCCGTTCGGCGCGTCGCCCAGAATCTCCAGCGCTTTGCGCGTCATCTCGGCGAGCGTCGGAACCGTGCGGCGCAGCTCATCGGAGTGGATATGATCTACTGTGTAGGGCAGGTGCGATTCATAGAACAGCCCCAGCACTTTCTCTGGACGCGCGTTGCTGACCGCTTGCTCGCGCGTGTTCCAGTAGACATAGCCCGCGTCTTGATAGACCTTGATCAGATCCTTGCCGTCCTTGCGGCGGTTGGGCGCATAATGGCGTAGCCCGCCGCCCATCAACACATCGACGACATTCAAATATTGCGGGGCGATGTCGTCCTCGTCGTCGCGTTTGGGCTGCACCGCGGCGAAGCCCGCGGGCGTGGCGTGTGTAATGCGCGTGGTGGTGACCAGCCCCACTTTTTTGCCCGCCTGCTTCACAATCTGGGCAATCGGGGTCAGGCGCGTGCCGTCGGGCAGCACATTAATTTGCCCGTTGAAGATGCGGCTGCCGCTGCCCCACGAACTGGATGCAGAAGCGGAGTCGGTCACCAGCGAGTTGAGCGACGCCATATCGAAAAAGCCGAGCGTCGCCTCGGGGTTCTGGAGCAATTGGTACCAGAACGAGCCTTTCCCGCGTACGAGTTTGCCAAACTCATCGGCGAGCGAGGGAACTCCTGCACTCATTCCGTCGGAGACCATGAAGATAATGTTCTTGACGCGCCCTTCGCTTCGTGAGCGTTGTTGAGCGGGGGCAAGCTTCGTCAGCGCCAGCCCCGCTGCGCCCGCAAAGCCCAACTTCAAAATCTCCCTGCGTGTATAGCGGTCATGCATAGTGGTCGCCTCTCCAAAAGAGGATACCCTGTGGAGGTTTAAGAGGATGTTAAACGCCCTGATTGCCCCCTATTGCGTACCCAGTCACTCACCTCGGCTCTAAGAGCGTGTATAGGAAGTAAAACTTCAAAAATCCATG
>CAYYCA010000233.1:0-3989 GCA_964470265.1 uncultured Fimbriimonadales bacterium
CGTAGCGTCGGCGTCCCCGCCGACGACTTGCACTACTTGAACGCGCAATTGGTATCACACCCCATGCACCAGCAGGTTGTTCACTGCGTCGCCCAGTAGCTCGCTGAGGTCGTTCAGCACCCACTGGGGCAGTTGCTCCAGCGGGGCGCACGCCACATCGTCGCGCGTGGAGACGCCTGTCAGCACCAGCGCGCAGGGAATATGCAGCAGGTTTGCCAGCGCGATGTCGGTGTCTAAGCGGTCGCCGATGAGCAGCGTGCGTTCGGGCTGAATCACGCCGCGCTCGATGAACGGCTGGAGAATCTGCGGGTTGGGTTTGCCGATGACACGCGGCTTGTGCCCGGTCGCCGTTGCAATCGCGGCGACCATCGCTCCCGCGCCGGGCAGCAGGCGGTCTTCCGCGGGGTAGGTCGCGTCGGCGTTCGTGGCGATGAAGCGCGCGCCGTTCAGAATCGCATACTGCGCCTGCGCCAACCGCTCATAGCTGAACGCGCGATCGATGCCCACCACGACCGCGGCAGGGATTTCGGTCTCGACCGTATCGACCACATCGAACCCCGCGGCACAGAGTTCCTGTTTCAAGCCTGACTCGCCCACCACGAACAGCTTCGCGCCGGGGTTCAGGGCGCGTTGCAGATAGAGCGCAGTCGCCCATGCGGAGGTGATGAACTGCTCGGGCTGCGCGTCCACCCCCATCGCGCGCAGCTTCTCAGCGTACTGCTGGCGCGTCGCCCCCGAATTGTTGGTCAAAAAGAACACCTGCCGCCCCGACTCCTGCAGCAGGTTCAGCACCTCTACCGCGTGCGGGAGCGCCTGCTTGCCACGATAGACCACCCCATCCAGATCGAACACAAAAGTTTCGAACCGGTTGGCAAGTCCCGGCAACTCCTCTCGCACGCGCTCAGGCATCTCTAATACTTGCGCTCCGTGATGAATCGTGCGACCTCCTCCAAAGTACGGCGGATTGGAGAGGGAGGCAACTGGCGCAGCTGCTCCAGCGCGCTCTGCCGATACCCCTCGGCGACCGCCTCTGCGTACTTTAGACTGCCCGTGAGCCGAATTTGTTCTCTCCAGTAGTGGAACTGTTCCTCAGTGAGGTCGGTTCCGAACTCGGCGTGCAGTCGGTCGCGCTCGTCGGGCGCAGCGGATTGATAGTAGTGGAGCAGGGGCAGCGTGGCGAACCCCTCGCGGAAGTCCGTGCCGTTCGGCTTGCCCGTGACGCGCGGGTCGCCCACATAGTCCAGCAGGTCGTCGATAATCTGGAAAGCGATTCCCAGATCGCGCCCGAACCGCTCCAGCGTGTCCAGCGTCGCCTCGTCCGCGTTCACCAGATAGCCGCCGATTCGGCAGCAGCCCGCGAGGAACTCGGCGGTTTTGCGGCGGATGATGTCCAGATACTGCGCCTCGCTCATCTCCAGCCGATGGCGCAGGAACACCTCCGCCACCTCGCCCTCGCTCATGTCAGTGGTGATTTGCGCCACTTTTTGAATGATGCGCAGGTCGCCGTCTAAGGCGAGACAGCGCATCGCTCGCGCCAGAATGAAGTCGCCCGACAGCACCGTGGCGAGGTTGCCGTAGAGCGCGTTTGCCGTCGGTTTGCCGCGTCGGGTGAAGGTCTGGTCGATCACATCGTCGTGGATTAGCGTCGCCATATGGATCATCTCCATACAGCCCGCGATAACGGCGAGGCGTTCGCGCCCGGCGCGTCCATCACGATAGAGCGCGCCGAAGCGCGACGGGTCCGAGGCGTAAGCGCACAGAATCACCATCGCGGGGCGCAATCGCTTGCCCCCCGCCGACAAGAGATGGCGCGTGAGGTCGCTGAACTGTGGGATTGCCGTCTCCGCTTGCGCTTCCAGAAACGCCTCCACCGCCTGCATCTCAGGCAGAATCGGCGCAAGCATCTCTGGAACCGCCAGCGTTTGCTTCCGAATGTGCACCGTGGTCATGGTTTAACCCCCGTATGAACGCACACGACGCCGAGCGTGAGGTCGCGGTAGCAGACATTCGCGAAGCCCGCTTTGCCCATATACTCGGCAATCGTGGCTCGGTCTTCATAGTGTTGAATCGACATCGGCAGATAGAGGTAGGCGTCCGCGTGACTGAGCCGTTTGCCTATGCGCGGCAGGATATGCAGCGCGTAGAGGTCGTACAGCCATGTCATCGGCGGGCGTTGCGGGCGCGTGAGTTCGAGAATCGCGACTTTGCCTTCGGGCTTCAACACGCGATGGATTTCCCGAAACGCCGCGGGCTTGTCGATGAGGTTGCGCAACCCGAACGCCATCGTGACGGCGTCGAACTGCGCGTCGGCGAAGGGCAGTTGCAGCGCATCCGCCTGCAGCCATACCGTGTGGTTCAGCCCACGCCGCCGCGCCTTATCGCGCCCAATCTGCAGCATCGGCTCGCAGAAATCGAGCGCGACGACCTCGCCCGCAGGTCCCAGATGACGCGCGAGTTCAATCGCTAGGTCGCCCGTGCCCGTGCATAAGTCCAGCACACGCGAATCGGGCGCGAGGCGCAGCGTGCGTACCACATAACGCCGCCATGCGTGGTGGAGCTGGAAGCTCAGGATGGAGTTCAGCAGGTCGTAGCGCGGCGCGACACGGCTGAACATCTCGCGCACATAGCAGCGTCGCGTGGAATCCTGACGCGCCCAGATGGGCGGCTCCGTCTGCCGATTTGTGCAGGTTTTCACAGTTAGTAGGGATTATACCTGATAGAAGCGACCGCTTACCGACGCAGGGATTAACTTCTACACGGCATACCCATACCCATCATACTCGCCGTCGTAGGGCGCGGAGTGGGGGGCAACCAGCGTTGCCTGTTCGAGGGCGGCGACTGCCTCGTCCCACTTCTCCTGTCGGGACGGCGCCACGCCCAGTGCGAGGCGCAAGTCGGCGTTCTCAGGCGCAAGCGCGACCGCATTTTGCAGCGCCGCTTCAGCTTCCGCATAACGCCCCGCATCGATCAGCGCAGGTCCTCGCTCGAGCTAGTTGCGGAAGTCTTCTTGCATCGGCTGGTATTGTACCGAAATACTTTCCGAGGCACTTATGGGGTTTGAATAATAAACAAACCATTCCCCCCCTCCTTTAGGTTCCCCCCGCTACGCGAGGGGAACCAAGTAGGGCGCGGTTCCCCCCTACTGCGTAGGGGGAACCTTAGGGAGGGGGTTCAATCAATCCTGCACCGCTGTTGAGGAACGGTTTCACCTGTGAGGCATTTATTTCAGCAACCCTGCCCGAACGCGAACAGCACGGTGAGCAGATCCGCGTCGTCTACCACGCCATCGCAGGTGACATCCTCAGGCAGGAACTGCCCCGACTGTCCGAAGGCGAACAGAATCGCCAGCAGGTCGGCGTCGTCAATACAGCCGTTCAGGTCGACATCCCCGCCTGCCGTGACGCAGCAGCCGTTCTCACTGACGAAGAACGCGCCCGTAAGATTGATGATGTAGCGTCCCGCCGCGAGGGTTGCGCCTGCCCAGCCGCCGAGGGGCTGATCCGCTCGAATGCCGTCGGGACAGCGCACGCCACGCCCTGCGCCTGTAGGATTCCAGATAGGCTGACCGTCCGCCGCCACGGGGTCGCGATTGTAGCGGCTAATCGCCAGCAGATAGATACCCCCCTGCTGAATGCAGCCCGTGCGGTTGTCAATCCTGGATTGGAGCCCTGAAGTGGAGTCGGGGTTGTCGTCGTTATGCACCACGCCCTTGCCGTCGCACTTGAACAGCCAGAGTTGCGTATCCCAGCCTGTGCTACCGACCGTACTGGCGGAAAACTGAGCGGGATCTGTGATGCAGATGACATACATATCCACATCATCCTCGCCCATGTTTCCCCGAATGCGCTGCACGGGGGTCTGGCACGCCTGGGCGTCGTTGCTCTGGATGAGCTGCGCGCTGTCGGGGAAGTGTCCCGCATCGCCGCCGCCGTTGGCTGTCTCGTCCCAACCATCAAATGGCGGGCACTGGGGGATATTTGTCTGGGCCG
>CAYYCA010000234.1:0-3968 GCA_964470265.1 uncultured Fimbriimonadales bacterium
TGTGCAAAAAAAATCCCCCACAACGCGCTTTTTTGAACTCAACCGTTGTACCCTTGTCAGGAGGTCGGGAGGGGAGCGAACAGAACATCCCACGCCGTTTCGAGTCTATAATTAGGCGTAGGGTACAATCCCCACAGCGAGGGCTATGATGATGAGAAGGCTGAGTCTATTCGCAGGCGTTGGGCTACTGTTTCTACTGGCGTTCGCGGATCGTTCCAGCGTTTCGGTGAGCAACCTGCAGGCGCATGTGAAGTATCTTGCCTCGCCAGAGCTGGAAGGACGCTTTGCAATTGCGCCGGGCGCGTATAAGGCGGCGGACTATATCGCTCGCGTGTTTGAGCAGTCGGGACTGGAGCCGAAGGGGACAAACGGCTATTTCCAAGATTGGGAGCTGACGCTCGGTTTCAAGCCGGGTCCAGAGAACTACCTCAAGCTCAAGCGCGGCAGCGTGTGGGAGGCTCCCGCAGAGTCGATCCGTCCCGTGAACATGACCAGCAACACGAAAGTGGAAGGCGAGCTGGTGTTCGTGGGGTTCGGTATCTCGCAGCCGAATGCGGGCTATGACGATTACGAAAATGTGGATGTCTCGGGCAAGATTGCCGTGATCCTGCGCGGCGCGCCCAGTTTCGAGGGCGTCAGTCAGGACATCCAGCGAGCGTCGCGAATCCCGCAGAAGGTGCAAACCGCTATTCAAAAAGGCGCGGTGGGCGTGATTTTGGTGAACCAGCCCACGAACGACCGTCTGATGCCGGTGGGGATGCGGGGGCGCGCGCCTGCGGCGAATGTCGCGGTTTTGAATGTGCAGGCGTCGGTGGGCGATCGACTGCTGCAGCCGCTGGGGCTGACCGTCGCGGAGGCGGTCAAGCGCATCAACGAGAAGGGCTTGCCCATCAGCGCGAACCTTAACGCCAGCGTGGAAATGGCGGCGTCCCTTGAGCCGAATCGCGGCGTTGCGCGGAATGTAATCGGATTCATTCCTGGCAGCGACCCGAAACTGCGCGACGAGGTGATTGTGATTGGCGCACACTATGACCACCTGGGCTTTGGCGAGGTCGGCTCGCTCGCGCCCGAACCCGGCGACATCCACTACGGCGCGGACGACAACGCCTCCGGCACGGCGGCGATTATGGAGCTGGCGCGCCTGTTGGCGCAGAATCGCGAGCGGCTCAAGCGCAGCGTGCTGGTGATTGCCTTCTCCGCCGAAGAGGAAGGCTTGCTGGGCGCGGCGTACTTCGTGCAGAACCCCACCGTGCCGCGCGAGAACATCGTCGCGATGCTGAACTTCGACATGGTGGGGCGCATGACGAATAATCGCGTCTCAATCAGCGGCGTGGGCACAACCGCCGAGTGGGAGAATATCCTCAAGGCGGCGAACACGGAGAACCTGAACCTGCAACTGAGCCAGTCGGCGTCGGGCGGCAGCGACCATATGCCGTTTATGCGGGCGAACATCCCCGTCCTGTTCTTCTTCACAGGCATGCACCCTGATTACCATCGCCCGTCGGACACCTGGGACAAAATCAACTACGAGGGTCAGGCGCAGATTATCGCACTGGCGGAGCGCGTGGTGTATGACATCGCGAGTCGTCCTGAGCGGCTGCAGTTCACGCGCCCGCAGACGCCGCAGGCGGAGCAAGGCGCACGGCGCGGTTTCCGTGTGCGCATCGGGCTGATCCCCGCCTACTCGGAGCAGGAGGGCGTGCTGCTGGACGGCGTCGCGCCCGGCTCGCCCGCCGAAAAAGCGGGGCTCCGCGCGGGCGACCGCATTATCGCGGCGATGGGACAGCGCGTGAGGAACATCGAGGAACTCACCAGCCTCTATGAGAAGATGGAGGCGGGCAAGCCCGTGGAGTTCACGGTCATCCGCGAGGGCAAAGAGATTAAGGTTCAGGTAACGCCCGAAGCGCCTTGATGGTTGTGCGAGGCACTCAGGATGATACGAGTCATGGCGTTTCTGGCGTTTTTGGTGGGCGTCGTCGTCGGGATTCACGCGGACGACGCCCAGCCCTTGCCTAACGGCGAACGCCCCATCATCGTGCGCGTGCTGGTGTTGAACTTTGACCCTGTTGTACCTCAAGAAGGCGGCAAGCGGCTGCACGAAGTCGGCAAGTGGAACGACCCGCGCTGGCTTGCGCAGCAGTACGCCGATGAGGTGCGCAAAGCGAGCGGCGATCTCGTGCGCTTCCGGATTGTGGAGTGGCGCGACCTCGACGAGTTCCCTGTCAAGGTGGACGGCTTCGTCTACACGCTGGAGCAGTACCTGAAGTGCATGCGCGAGTGGAAGGGCTGGCACGAACCTGACGGGATGGACTACGAGAAGGTGCTGCTCAGGCACGGCGTGGACAAGCTTGTCGACGCGGGCAAAATCGACGAGGTCTGGATGTTCGGCGCGCCGTATATGGGCTTCTGGGAGTCGGCGATGGCAGGTCCGGGCGCGTTTTTCATCAACGGCGGGGTATACGATAAGTTCCCCACGAAGCGTCCGTTCGCGATTATGGGCTTCAACTATGAGCGCGGTGTGGCGGAGATGCTGCACAACCTGTGCCATCGCACGGAGGCGACGATGACGCGCATCTACGGCGGCTGGCAGGCGGATAAACTGGAGCATAACTGGGCGCGATTCGCCGCGAACGCCCATCAGTCGAACGGCGTCGCGGCGGTCGGCAGCTGCCACTACCCGCCCAACGGCGAGAAAGACTATGACTACGCCAACCCGCGCACGGTGGTCAGCTCCGCGCCCGACTGGCTGAACTACCCGAACTTCACGGGCAAAACGATGGAAGTGAACCGCGAGACATGGGGCGGGCCCGATTATCATCTGAACTATATGCGCTGGTGGTTCCGCCACCTGCCGCGCAACCCCGGCGTGAACCCCGAAGACCGCAGGCTCAACAACTGGTGGCGCTATGTGTTCGAGTTCACCCAGTACGACGAGCGCGGGAAACTCGTGAAGACGGAGCCTTAGCGAATGCCGTAGAGAACTTCTCTGGGAAAGCTGTCTCCCGAGACTGCCCAGACCGACTTCTCTGGTCCGCCTACCAGATGGTATAAAAGAACCATTTCTTGCTTGTGGAGCCAAGAACACAGACCAACGCCCGGCGACCGCGATCGAGAATCTGTTCTATGTTGTACATTCCGTAAAAGACTGTTTAAGAAATCGGGGCGTGGCGCACAGAAAGTCAGAATGGACGCTTTGAGGCAGACGGCTGAAGCCGTTCCTGTGCAAACGAAGCCCGCCTGCGTCGGCTTAAGCCCGCGCAGGCGGGCTTCGTTTGCACAGGAACGGCTTCAGCCGCCCATTTCTTAAACAGTCTCTTATACCGATCGAGAGTTCAAGTAGTACAAATCGTCGGCGGGACGCCGACGCTACGCGAAGCGCATTTCGTCGGCGTCCCGCCGACGAAATGCGCTACTTGAAACCTCAGTTGGTATTAGGACTCGCAGTTCGGCAATCCCCTGCAGGAAATCGCCGCGCTTTGTCTAACTGTTCATTCGGAGGTAGACGACGATGGGGTTCCCATATCGAGACGCGGAACAGGCGAAACCGTTCATCTTGGAGTTCATTCACCGCCTGCGCGATGTCGATGTGATTCGCGAAGGCTGGCAGAAACTGGATATGCTGATTGCGATTCACATCAAGCAGCCCGACATTGATTTCTGGATCGACACGCGCGGGGGCAAGCTGGAAGTCCTCACAGACAAGCCCGAGGGCGAGGAGGAAGCCGCGCTGACGCTGACCGCCGAGCTGTTCCACAAGCTCTACACGGGTCAGGAGAACGCGATGATGGCGTTCACGCAGCGCAAGATTCAGCCCAAGGGGCGCGTCAGCGGTATTATGCAGCTCACCAGCACGATGCCGCAGGCGGTCGCGGTCTATCGCGAATATCTGAAGGAGAAGGGGCTGGCGTAGCTTGTACCAGACGGGGGTTCAGGCGTCGCGGGTCGTCGGCGGGGACGCCGACGCTACG
>CAYYCA010000235.1:0-3962 GCA_964470265.1 uncultured Fimbriimonadales bacterium
CCACCGAATACACCGACGCGATTATCGCGAACCTCGGCAAGAAGCCCAGCACGACGCAGGTGCGCGACTACCGCCCGATTAAGCTGCCGCAGGTTCCGCCTGACCCCGTGTTCGTGAAGGTGAGCCAGCGGCGCGTGGTAGGCGTGGACATCTTCGTGGAGGCCGACCTGTACCCTGAACCGCTGGGGCAGGCGTTGGAGCAGCTCGTCGCCGAGTCGCCGTTCAAGCTGAAGATGATTTCCAGTCGCGGCACGAAGGTCTATCCGCCCACGGGCGCGATTACCGATGTGGTGGATCAGTACCGCTGTCGATTCCTGTTGCGCGACGAGTCGGGCGACGCGACCGATGCGCAGATTCTGGAGCTGATTGGGCGCGTGGGCAGCCGATTCCGCTGGGCGCATATCGAGAAGTTGCAGGAGTTCGACGGCGCGATGGGCTACACGAAGGCGCAGGGCGAGGACTGAGCATCGTCAGTCGCGTGGAGTCAGCGCCCGGCGCATCGCCTCGACGGGCGCAGGCAGTCCCGTCCACCGCTCGAACGCCAGTGCGCCCTGATGTACCAGCATGCCCAGACCGTCGATGATTTTCAAGCGGCGCGCCGCTGCCTCACTCAGCAGACGGGTCTGAAGCGGGCGGTACACAAGGTCGCATACCCATGCTGTGTCGCGGACGACGCTCCACTCGATAGGGGGCGTCGTCTCTGTATGGGGCGCCATTCCCAGCGAGGTGCAATTAACAATCCCGTCCACAGTGGGCAATACTCGGCGGAGCGATTCGGGGGTCATTTCAGTTGCCTCGGCGTCGAACGCCTCCGCCAGCGCCACAGCCCGCTCCAGCGTGCGGTTGGCGATAATCAGCCTGCAGTTTGTGTTTGCAAGCGCATACGCCACTGCCCGCGCCGCGCCCCCCGCGCCGAGAATCAGCACGGTTTGACCCGCAGGCTTCACGCCTGCCTCGCGCACGGCTCGTAGGAACCCCTCCGCATCCGTATTATCGCCGAGAAGCCGACCGCCGTCCCAGAACAGCGTGTTCACCGCGCCAATCTGCTCGGCGGCGTCGGTCAATCCATCCAGCAGGGGAATGACCGCTTCCTTGTGGGGAATCGTCAGGTTCAGTCCTTGAATGCCCAGCCCGCGCATGCCCGCAATTGCCTGAGGCAGTAAATCGGGCGGAACCTCAAACGCGAGGTACACCCAGTTTAGCCCCAGCGATCGAAACGCCGCGTTGTGCATCGCAGGCGACAGCGAATGGCGCACAGGATAGCCCAAAACGCCTGCCAGTTGAGTAGAAGAGTCCAGTTTCAGGTCAGGGTTAGGCTCTGGCATAAGCAGGAGTGTACCATATGCGAGGTTTCAACCTGTGTTGAAGGTATAATCCCTGCGCTCGCAGGAGTTTTAACCGACGAGTCGAAAATCCGTTGCGTACTAAGGAGGCAAATACCGATGCTGAACGAACACACCACCACAGGCAGAGCCGCCGTGCTGGGCGCAGGCACGATGGGCGCGCAAATCGCTGCGCACCTTGCCAACATCGGCTGGCAAGTGCTGCTGTTAGACCTGACGCCCGACCACGCCAAACAGGGGCTGGAGCGCGTGAGCAAGCTCAAACCCGCGCCGTTCTACCTGCCCGAACTGGCAAGCCGTATCGAAATTGGAGGGTTTGATTCCGACTTCCCACGCCTGAAAGAGGCGGACTGGGTGATTGAAGCCGTTGTCGAGAAGCCCGACATCAAGCGCGAGCTGTGGACGCGCGTGCAGGACTATGTGAACGACCGCGCCGTGCTGTCCACCAACACCAGCGGGCTGTCGATTCATGAGATGAGCGACGACTGCCGCGACGACATCAAGCGGCGGTTTCTGGGCACGCACTTTTTCAACCCCCCGCGCTATCTGAAGTTGCTGGAGATTATCCCGCGCCGCGAGACCGACCCCGACATCGTGGAGGGCGTCGCCCGCTTTGCCGAGCGCGTGCTGGGCAAGCGTGTGGTGATTGCCCGCGACACGCCGGGCTTCATCGCGAACCGCCTCGGCATCCACTCGATGATGGTCGTGTTCCCGCTGATGCAGGAGTTCGGTATGACCATCGAGGAGGTGGACGCGCTTACGGGTCCGCTGATTGGCAACCCGCGCAGTGCGACCTTCCGCCTGGCGGACATCGTGGGGCTGGATGTGATGGCGAGCGTGGCGAACAACCTGCACGAACGCCTCGAGACCGACGAGGAGAAGCGCATTTTCGCCCTGCCCGAAGTGGTGCAACGCCTAATTGCGGACGGCAGGCTGGGCGAGAAGACGGGGGCAGGCTTCTACCGCCGCCAGAAAGACGGCAGCATCGAGGCGTTAGACCTGAACGCCTACGAGTACCGCCCGCGCCAGAAGGCGAAGTTCCCGCACTTAGAGCAGTTCGAGAAACTGCCGCTGGAGGAGCGACTGCGCGCGCTGGTAAACCACGACAGCCGTGAAGGGCGGTTCCTGTGGAAACTGCACGCCGAGACCCTGCGCTACACCGCACAGCACGCGCCCAACCTTGCCGACGACCCCATCGCGATAGACCACGCCATCAAGTGGGGCTTCAACCGCGAGATTGGACCGTTCCAAACCTGGGACGCGCTGGGCGTGCGCGAGACCGCCGAACGCATGGAGCGCGAGGGCATGCAGGTTCCAGAGATGGTGCAGAACCTGCTGCGCTTTGGGCGCAAGGCGTTCTACGAGACCGCCGACACGGGCGACACCACCGTTTATGTGTGGCTGGGCGCGGGGCAGGTTGCGCCGTATCGCCCAGACCCTGAGTTCCTCACGCCCACGAACATGGCGCGCCACTGCCCCGAAGTGGAGCGCAACGCCGACGCCTCGGTTTACGACCTCGGCGACGGCGTGTTCTGCGTCGGCATCCACAGCAAGATGAATGTGCTGGGACCCGGCGTGATGGAGATGCTCTACAAGGGCGCAGACCGCGCTGAGCGCGAGGGCGTCGGACTGGTGGTCACGGGCATCGGCGAGCATTTCTCCGTCGGCTTCAACCTGCAGCTATTCCTGATGATGATTGGCACGGGCGACTTTGACGAGCTGCTGATGGGCGGCAAGGCGTTTCAAGACTCGCTGCTGCGCCTGCGGTATGCAAAAGTGCCCGTCGTGGCGGCAACTTTCGGCTACACGCTGGGCGGCGCGTGCGAACTCGCGATGCACTGCGACCGCGTGGTAGCCAGCGCGGAGACCTATATCGGCTTGCCAGAGGTGGGCGTGGGCATTATCCCCGCCGGCGGCGGCACGTCGACGATGCTCTATCGCGCGCTGAGCAGCCTGCCCCCGAACGCCGACCCGTACCCCGCCATTCGCCGCGTGATGGAGACGCTCGGCTTCGGCAAAGTGGCGACCAGCGCGCTGGAGGGCGAGCAGTACGGCTTCTTGCGCAAGGGCGTGGATACGATCTCCATTAACCCCGACCGCATTCTGTGGCTCGCCAAGCAGGAAGTGCTGCACCTTGCGGAGCAGGGCTACACCCCGCCCGAAGAGCCGAAGGTCATGGCGTACGGCAACGCCGTGCTGACCCGCCTGCTGATTGAGCTGCACAACCTCAAGCGGGGCAACTTCATCACTGAGCATGACTTCACCGTCGCCTCGCAGATTGCCTATGTGCTGGCAGGCGGCGACCTGAGCCAGCCCACCGAAATGCCCCTCTCCTACTTCTATCAGCTGGAGATTCAGGTGGTGGGCTACCTGGCGCAGCAGCCCAAAACATGGGATCGCATGCGCCATATGCTGGAGACGGGCAAGCCGTTGAGGAACTAATCCTCTGGATTTCGGATTCGCAAGCTCGTCGGCGGGGACGCCGACGCTACGAGCGCAATCGCGTAGCGTCGGCGTCCCCGCCGACGAGCCGCTTGAAACCCCGATTGGTATAGAACTCAAATGCAGCGCAGGATAGAGCGGTACAACCAGACACGCGCACGCGCTCGGCGGGTGGCT
>CAYYCA010000236.1:0-3962 GCA_964470265.1 uncultured Fimbriimonadales bacterium
TCCCCAAATGATGTATACTCTTAACCGCCATGGTGCCCGCCATCGTTGTCGCCGTTGTGATTGTCTTTGGACTGCTCTTGCTCGTGAACTATATCGCGACGCGGGCGACTTTGCGTCCTCCGCGCACGCCGTTTTTCATGACCCCGCGCGATATGGGGCTGCCTTACCAGAATGTGGCGTTCCCCTCGCGCGACGGGATACGGCTTTTTGGCTGGTGGATTCCCAACCCCAAGCCCGTCGGGATTGCGATTCTGTGCCATGGCTACCTGATGAACCGTTGCGAGCCGTTGCCCGTGGCGAAGGAGTTGTGGCACGCGGGCTTCCATTGCCTGGTGTTCGATTTCCGCGCGATGGGCAAGAGCGAGGGTGACCTCTGCACGATTGGCGACAAGGAGCGTCTGGATGTGCTATCGGCGGTGGATTTCGCGTGTCGTACCGCGCCCGATTTGCCTGTGGTGGTGTACGGCGCGTCGATGGGGGGCGCGGCGAGCCTGCTGGCGGCGGCGGAAGATGAGCGCATCCGCGCCGTCGTCGCCGACTCCGCCTACGCGCGCCTGAGCTACGCCGTCAAGGACTGGTGGCGCAACGCCGTTGGCAAAGCGTCGGTGCTGCTCCATCCCACCCTCTGGATTGGCAGGCTCTACACGCGTCGCTCGCCTGCGAAAGTCGCCCCTGAAGACATCATCGGGCACATCGCGCCGCGCCCTGTGCTGCTGATGCACGGCACGAAAGACCAGCTCATCCCTCCCTACCATGCCGAACGCCTGTTCCAGGCAGCGCGTGAACCCAAGCAACTCTGGTGGGCGGACGGCTGCGAGCATGTGCAGGCGCGCTATGA
Source organism: uncultured Fimbriimonadales bacterium (assembly GCA_964470265.1). Classification (GTDB taxonomy): domain Bacteria; phylum Armatimonadota; class Fimbriimonadia; order Fimbriimonadales; family GBS-DC; genus GBS-DC. The sequence goes on from CAYYCA010000236.1 coordinate 839, forward strand.
ACGCCCCGAAGAGTTTTACACCCTGCTGGTGAACTTTATGCTCAAAGCGGTCAACGCTGAGGCAGTCGGCAAATAACACTCAGGTACAATCCCTCTGCAGGGGCGAATCATGCGCTTTCAGACCATCATCGAGCCGTTCAAAATCAAGGCAGTAGAGCCAATCCGCCTCACCACGCAGGCGGAGCGCGAGGCGATTTTAGAGCGCGCCCACTATAACCTGTTCCTCGTGCGCTCGGATGAGGTGATTATCGACCTGCTCACCGATTCCGGCACGGCAGCGATGAGCAGCGAGCAGTGGGCAGGCGTGATGCGCGGCGACGAATCGTATGCTGGCAGCCGCAGCTACTACCTTTTTGAGGAGACCGTGCGCGACATTTTCGGCTTCGAGCATGTGATCCCTGTGCATCAGGGGCGCGCAGCGGAGCGGATTCTGTTCGCGCTGCTCTGCAAGCCCGGCAGCGTGATTCCGAACAACACCCACTTCGACACGACCCGCGCCAATATCGAGTATCGCGGCGGGCGCGCCGTCGACCTGCCGTGCCCCGAACTGCGCGACACCACTGCCCCCCACCCCTTTAAGGGCAACATGGATGTCGACGCGCTGGAACAGCTCATCAAGGAAGTCGGCAGCGAGAATATCCCCCTCGTGATGCTGACGATTACGAACAACTCCGGCGGCGGGCAGCCCGTCTCGATGGCGAACATCCGCGCCGTGAGCGCGGTGTGTAAAAAGTATGGCATCCCCTTCTATATCGACGCCTGCCGCTTCGCCGAGAACGCCTACTTTATCAAGCTGCGCGAACCCGGCTACGCCGATAAGACCCCGCTGGAAATCGCCCGCGAGATGTTCTCCTACGCCGACGGCTGCACAATGTCCGCCAAAAAAGACGGGCTGGCGAACATCGGCGGCTTCCTCTGCACGAACGACCCCAAGCTCGCGCAGCAGGAGAAGGAGTTGCTGATTCTCACGGAAGGCTTCCCTACCTACGGAGGGCTGGCGGGGCGAGATTTGGAGGCGATTGCGATTGGGCTGCGCGAGGTGCTGGACGAGCATTACCTGGAGTACCGTATCGCCTCCACGCGCTATTTAGGGGAACATATCGCGCGGGAGGGCGTGCCGATTGTGCAGCCGCCGGGCGGGCACGCCATCTACATCGACGCGGGCAAGATGCTCCCCCATATCCCGCCGTTGCAGTATCCGGGGCAGTCGCTGGCGGTCGAACTCTATCGGTTGGGGGGCGTGCGCAGCTGCGAAATCGGCTCCGTGATGTTCGCGGGGCGCGACCCCGACACGGGCGAGGAGCTTCCCGCGCCGCGCGAGCTGGTGCGCCTTGCCATCCCCCGGCGCGTTTACACACAAAGCCATGTCGACTATGTGGTGGAGGTGATTCTGGAAGCCTACCGCCGCCGCGAGCAGCTACGGGGCTATCGCATTACCTGGCAGACGCCGTTCCTGCGACACTTCAGCTGCCATTTTGAGCCGCTCTGAATCTATTCCTTCCGCCGCACGCTCCCGCCCTCTTTTGGGCTGGCGTCAATCTCGTTCGTGAAGGTCGTTCGCCCTACACGCTTCTCCTTGTAGAACTTGCCGATTACCACGACCTTGTCGTCCTCGCTAATGGGGAGGTGTCCATAGGAAAAGACCGTGACCTGCTTGCTCTCGCTGTCCAGTTTGAAGGTCGTGTAGGCGTTGCCGACGCGCGAGGTCTTCTTTTTCAGGTCGTCCACCTCGCCCTCCACTTCCACCAGTTTGCGATGGAACTTGTCTGGCTCTTTCAAGAGCGCGGCGACGGTGGTTTTAATCGGCGTCGGTTTCGGCTTCTGCTGCGCAATCAGCCCGCTCCAGACCAGCATGCATGCTGCGACGAGAAGAAACACTCGCATCGTTGAACCTCCTTGCAGGGGTTTCGCCTTTCGCGCGGCGATTCCTGCTGATTTGCCATGAATTGGAGGGTTCCAATACCGATTGGGGTTTCAGAAGTCGTGAGTCGTCAGCGGGGACGCCGACGCTACGAATGCACTATGCGTAGCGTCGGCGTCCCCGCCGACGATTCACGACTTCTGAAACCCTGACTGGTATGACAAGTCCATCGAAATTGGCAAGGGTACAACGCTAAGTTCAGCGGACGGAGGCAAGGCGACTCTTTTCCAGCCCTCACCCCCTGCCCCCTCTCCCGCGCCGCGGGAGAGGGGGAACGCCCGCTGCGCCGCGCCTACGCTCGGCTCCCCTCTCCCACGCTGTGGGAGAGGGGTTGGGGGTGAGGGCAGAATTGCGAAACTTGAAACCCCGACTGGTATAACTCAACGGTTGCGGCGAATATTTCGCCCTCGCTTCTTTCCCCCAACAGGGAAAAACTCGAAAATGATGTATAATTAGGCATGCACTCTCCGCAGGCTTTTGGAAGGTGCAACGGAGAGCAGCAAAAGGAGGTCAACTGATGCGACTCACCTTGAGTAGTCTTTTAGTGTGCGCTTTGGCGCTGAGTTCGATCGGCTTTGCGCAGAAAGGGCAGGCAGGCGAGAAACCTGACCCCAACGCGAAACCTGTCGCTACCAAAAACACGCAGAACTGGCGTGTCATCCCCGTTAATGTCGGGCGTCGAGACCCGAGCCAGTATGTGCCGTACAGCGACTTCTTCCCCGCTTCGGGCGGCACAGTGACCCAGGATGTATCGAACACGCCTAGCTACGACGGTCTGGGCGCGACCTGTAATGTGCGTGTATCCATCGCTGCGCCTTCTGGTAAGGCGGCGTGGACAGGCATCGGCTGGGATGTGCAGCTGACCGCCTTCGGCACGAGCTGGCGCAGTGAAATCGCCGTGCTGATTACGAATGTGAACGGCGAGGGCTATGTGCTGCGCCCAGGGGCAGCCGACACTTCGCCTGGAACAGGCAGCTACTCCAGCGGCGGCGTGAACGACCTGTGCGGCGTCTACGGTTCCCCACCCCTCCCCCTGCCCGACGGCAACCTTTACCTCGAGTTTTTCGAAACTTACGACGACTTTTCGGACTGCGTGCAGGACGGCAACTGGGACAGCGGCACGCTGACCTTCGCGTTTGGCGATGTGCCCCCGTTTACGGGCTACGAGGAGCAGGGCGATGCGGGCGAGCTGCCTGAAACCGC
>CAYYCA010000237.1:0-3918 GCA_964470265.1 uncultured Fimbriimonadales bacterium
GTTCCCCCCGCTTCGCGAGGGGAACCGAAAAGCGGCCTGGTTCCCCTCGCGGAGCGGGGGGGAACCTTACGGAGGGGGGGATGGTCAGTTTATTATACCGATCGAGAGTTCAAGTAGCGCATTTCGTCGGCGGGACGCCGACGCTACGAACGCGCTTCGCGTAGCGTCGGCGTCCCGCCGACGATTTGTGCTACTTGAAACCTCAATTGGTATTATACCTTGTGGGGGTTCGAAGAAGCACAGGAACTCCCGTGCTGGGTGCATTCAGGTATACTGAACTCCATCCATGCACACGCAGGTACAGATAGGATTGATTGGGGCAGGGGGCATCGGGCGTCATTTGGCATGGCAACTGCGCCCCCTGAGCGAGGCGAGACTGGCGGGTGTGTACGACGCCGACGCGGAACTCGCGCAACGCGCTGCGACGGAGCTGGAGGTTCCTGCTTATGAGAGCCTGGAAGCCCTCCTGCAAGACCCCGTTATTGACGCCTGTATCCTCGCCACGCCGCCCCACACCCATTACGAACTCGGCATGCAGATTCTGCAGAGCGGGAAACACCTGTTTTGCGAGAAGCCGCTCGCGCTCACCGTGGAACACTGCGACGCGCTGCTGCAGGCGGCGCAACAGGCGGGGCGCGTGCTGATGGTCGGGCAGGTGTTGCGCCTGTTCCCCCTGTTCTGGCAGTCAAAGCAGTGGCTGCAGGAAGGTGTGATTGGCGAGCCTGTGGCGGTGCATCTGCAACGGCGCGGGCATGAGCTGAACCTGTTCAAGGAAGGCTGGCGCGCCGACCCTGCGCTCAGCGGCGGCGTATTGCTGGAGATGAATGTGCATGAACTTGACTACCTGCGCTGGCTGTTCGGCGAGTTCAAAGTCGTCGCCGCGCAGGGCAGGCAACCCTTCGCGGAACCGAACTTCATCCAGCACTGGCACGCCCTGCTGCGCTTCGAAAACGGCGTTATCGGCGACATCGAGTGTAGCATCATCGACTCGCTGGGCGGCTACACCGTGCGCATCGTCGGCATGGAAGGGACACTGGAACATACGGGCTTCAGCGGCGCGATTCGCTATAAGCGCTTCGGAGGGCAAGAGGTGAGCCTGACCCCTGAGGAGATTGGGACGCCAGAACCCTACATGTGGGAGTTGCGCAGCTTCGTGCGGGCAATCCTGCATCACGAACCGCTCCCCTTCGACGGCTACGACGGGCGCATGGCAGTAGCGAACGCGCACGCGGTGTTGCAAGCAATCCAACGCAACGCTTAGGCGATTCAGGTATACTTCTCTCCGTGCTACTCGGCGTCGATGTGGGCAATACGCATACTGTTCTGGGCGTCTACGAATCGGGACGCTGGCGCGCGTGGCGCGTGCATACGAACCCTGCCCGCACCGAAGACGAGCATTACATTTTGCTCCGCTCGCTGCTGCAGGCGGCGGGCTTGGAGGAGCCGATAACGGGCGTTGCTGTCTGCTCGGTGGTGCCCGCCTTAGAGGAGCCGTTGCGCCAGCTCGCGCGACGGTGGCTGAGCTGCGAGCCGCTGTTCGTCTCGGCCAGCATCGATTTAGGATTAGAAATTGGCTACGAGCCGCCGACGGCGGTGGGTGCAGACCGTCTGGCAAACGCGGTCGCGGCGGTACATCACTTCGGCAAGCCCGTGATTGTAGTGGACTTCGGCACGGCGACGACGCTGGACGCCGTCTCGCGCGAGGGGGTCTATGTGGGCGGCGCGATTTTGCCCGGCGTGGAGCTGATGCTGGAGTCGCTGGCGGGGCGCACGGCGCGTCTGCCCCGCATCGCGATTGAGGGCGTATGCCATCCCATTGGCAAAAGCACGCCCGAAAGCCTGCGCAGCGGCGTGCTGCTCGGCTCCGTCGGCGCGATTGAACATCTCCTGCACATGTTTCGGCAGGAGCTGGGCGCGGACGCCCGCGTCGTCGCCACCGGCGGACTCGCTGAACGCTTCGCGCCGAGCTGTCCGTCCATTCAGCGCGTGGAGCCGATGCTCACGCTGGAAGGGCTGCGGATTCTATGGGAACGGCATCACAGGGAGGTCGTATGAATCAGGAGATGCAACAGGCGTGGAGCCTGATCCGCGAGCGCGTCAAACAGCAGGTGACGGGGCGCACGCTCTATCGCGCCCTCGACGCGCTACAACTGGTGACCATCGAGGGCGACACCGTCGTGCTGGGGCTGCCTCACGAGGAATATCAGCTCGCGGGACACCTGAACGCCCCGACCGTGCGCAAGTGGATTGAACAGTTTATCGAAGAAGCCTACGCCATCCGCCCGCAGATTGTGATTATCGAGGGCGCGACCCTCCAAGACTGGCATTTGCACCAGCGCAAGCAGGAGGAGCTGCGTCGGTTGAGCGAGCAGAGCGTGCGCAAGCGCGAAACCGAGACGCGCACCTACACGAACTGGGAAGCCGTGTACGAACAGGTCGGGCGCAAGTTCGCCGAGACGCCCGGACGCAGCCTCGCCTCCAACCGCGCCCGCTACCTGAATGAGATGATCGACTTCGTGCGCGACGCCCTGCAGCGCATCCCCGTCGAAACGGAAGCCGACGAACGGCAGCTGAATCGGATTATCGAGCGAATCGCGACGAATGTAGACGCGCCGTCCGCCATCGTCGCATGGCTGATCCTGCACGCCCCCACCGCCTCCAAGACCGAATTATGAACCGCATCAAACGCCGTGAACGCCTGTTGATAGGCGTGCTGTTCGTGGTGATTATGGTCGGCGCGCTCGCGCTGATTCGTTCGCAGCCCTGGGGGCGGATTGACCTGCGCCCGATTAAGCCGAACACGCCGAACTGGATTGTCTGCGTGCGCCTGAACGAGAACGCGCACGGCGACATTCTCATGCTTCTGCCCGACGGCAAAACGCTGATGCTCACAGACGACGATTTTGACGATCGCAGCCCCGACTGGGCGCCTGACGGCAAGAAGCTCGTGTTCTCGTCCAATCGGCGCGATTTGGTGTATCAGCTCTGGACGATCGACCCCGATGGTAAGGGACTGAGCCAGCTTACAATCGGCGGCGGGGCGAAACTTGCGCCCTATTACGACCGCGACGGACAGCAGATTTTACATGTAGCGCAGGGGCTGGTGACGGAAGTCGATGGCAAGGGCGTTCACTCCCTGCAGCTCATCCCGTCCGCCTCGCAGATGGTTCAGGTGCGCGAGCAGTACGGGCAGATTGCCTTCCGCTATGCGAAGCGTCCGAACCCCGACCTCATCGCGGCGGTGCAGCGCATCGACGACGGCGAACAGGTTGTGTTGCAGGATTTAACGCTCGCGCAGCAGCAGTTCACTCTGCCTGTCGTAATCGGGGGCGAGCAAGTAGACCTCGACTGGGCGCCACAGGGACAGAGCCTCGTGGTGAGCGGAGCAGGGCTGCTGTTGCCCACTCCAGAAGGCGAGCTACGGATTGGCGGCGTCATCCGCTTCGATTTCGGACAGGACACGCGGGAGATTAAGCCGCTGCCGCTGTGGCTCTCGCGCGACAATTCGCAGGCGGCGATTGAGGTGGTGTGGTCGCCTGACGGCTCGCGTGTGGCGTTCGTGCTGTGCGAACGGCTCAAGGACGGCAACCTCAAACGAATCGGGCTGGCAAGCGTGCCTGAAACGGGCGGCGCGCCGACTGTAATCGTGGAAGGCGAGGTGTATCACCCGCACTGGTCGCCCGACGGACAGCAGCTGGTGTTTGCGATGGGCAAGCCGGGCAACCGCCAGATTTACACCGTGCGCATCGACGGCTCAGAGTTGACCCAGCGCACGCAGTCGGGCGATCACATCACGCCGAAATGGTCGCCTGCGCGGTAATAATACCAATCGCGAGTTCAAGTAGTGCCAATCGTCGGCATCCCGCCGACGCCTGATGTTTGTCACTTCGCCGAAAAAGCACAACATGTGGAGGCGCA
>CAYYCA010000238.1:0-3910 GCA_964470265.1 uncultured Fimbriimonadales bacterium
AGTCCTTCCCGCGAAAAATGCTCCCGAAACACGAGCTGACGGAGTTCGGTACAATTCTCCGTGCATGGCGCGTGAAATTCTCACAGAAGGCGTCGTGCTGCGTCGCTGGTATGCGGGCGAGTACGACAAGTGGATCAGTCTACTGACCCCAGAGCATGGCAAGCTCCGCCTGCGGGTACGCGGGGCGCGCAAACCGAAAAGCAAGATGGGCATGCTGACCGAGCCGCTCAATTGCCTCAAGGCGCGCGTGATTGAGGGGCGCGCCCAGAAACTTATCGCGCAGCCGCAGCTGATACGGAGCTATGTCTCGCTGCGGGCGGATCTGGAGCGGCTAAGCATCGCGCTTGCGTTGTGTGAGACGCTCGACCGCTGGCTGCCTGAAGAGCATGCCGAGCCGGAAGCGTATACGACGCTGATTATCGCGCTCGAAGCGCTGGAAGCGGGGGTCGCGGTAGAGTATGCAGCGGCGTGGGCGCTGTGGCGTTGGCTGGCAATGCTGGGATATTGTCCCGAATTGGAGCGGTGCGGGCGGTGTGGGGGAGGACTTGTGGTACCTTCACCCCCCAGCCCCCTCTCCCACGGCGGGGGAGAGGGGAGTCTATCCCCCCCGCTTCCACGCCGTGGGAGAGGGGGAGAGGGTGAGGGCGTCCTATTAGTTCCCGAGGAAGGCGTTCTCATGTGCCCGCGATGCGCCCGCTCGCCGGAGGGCATCGAACTCACGCACGAGGCGCTAACCCTGCTCCAGCAATGGACACGGGGCGACCGCATGAGTTCAGACGCCCGCCCTGAAGCGTGTCGGAGTCTGATGCGCGCGGCGTTGCGTTACGCAGAAGGCGTGCTGGAGTCGCCCGTGCGCTGGCTGGAGTTCTGGGAGCGCCTGAACGCCCTACGCGAAAGCGGATAGAGCAGTCCCAGCCCTGCGCCCAGAACTAGCATGCTGGACGGTTCCGGGATTGGGTCAAAATCGTTGCCTCCGAGCGGCGCAAGCAGGCTCACTAACGGCAGGAACGGAACCCAGCTGAAGCCGCGCGCCACCATCGGGAGCGCTTCGACCGACGCAGCAGCAACAGGCGCCAGAGCGGGCGGCGCCTCTGGCTCAGGAGCCGATTCGGGCAGCGTCTCCACCAGCGCCTCTGTGGGCAACACATCCGCCGCCACCACTTCCTCAATCGGCGCGTCTGCCACTTCGACAAGTTCAATCACAGGCGACTGCGGCGCGTCGATCGATTCCGAGAAAATCGGCTGCGGCGCGGTGACGGCGGTTATCTCAAGGGGAGCCTGCGCCTTCGGAGGCGAAATGGACGCCGCAGGCGTGAGCGGATTGCCGCAGTTCGCCTTCAAAATCGGCTTGCCCGTCTTTTTCTCCACAAAGACAGGTGTACCCTTCGGGAGCGTACGCCGCACGACCAGCAGACGATCGTCGGGGGGCGAATAGTAAACATTGAAAGTCTGCGCCCGTTCAAGGCGTGTCAGACGCAAGTTCTTCTCTACATACTCCGCAAACTCCCATGCGCTCCGCTTGTAATGACGAGCATAACGCTGCGCGACGATTGGCTCCGTGCGGATCTGGTTCGCTAAATCGCGCGCGCTGCTCACTGGGCGTATCAGATAGCTGTTGCGCGGCACGACGGCAATCGACTCCGCAGCAAACGCCGCGACTGCCATCAAAAACGCTAAACCTGCGCCTATAAAGCTACGCATCGAACTCCTCCTCTCGATCTTTCCACTTGTGGGGGCGAAACCACAAGTAAATAGTAAGACGGCGGCGGAACGCTTTCTGTTCCGTGTCTACCCATAATATACCCTGCATCGGCAGGAAATTCAACCGAGTTTGAGAATCGAACGCCCGAAATGTCCCAATTAAGGACGGAATTGATTGACCTGCAGTTTTTAGGCTATCCCCTGGCGATAGCCGCTTATCTGCTGGATGACGGGGCAGACGCCGCGCTGGTGGAAGTGGGACCGACCACCACGGCGGAGACGCTCCTACGCGAGGTGCAGGCGCGGGGCGTCCCGTTGGAGCGCGTGCGCCATCTAATCGTGACGCACATCCATTTAGACCATGCGGGCGCGCTGGGCTGGCTGCTGCAGCGTCTGCCTCACGCGACGGCGTATGTGCATCCAATTGGCGCGCCGCATATGGTGGATCCCAGCCGCCTGATTAGTAGCGCATCGCGCCTGTACGGCGAGATGATGGAGCGACTCTGGGGCGAAGTCATCCCTGTTCCGCAGGAGCGTCTCCGCATCGTGCGCGACGGCGAGCGACTTGCCGTCGCAGGGCGCACGCTGCTCGCGGTCGACACGCCCGGACACGCTCGCCACCACCATGCCTATCTGGACGAGGCGACGGGCGTGCTGTTCGCGGGCGACATCGCGGGCGTGCGCATGCCAGGCACGACCTATGTGCGCCCCCCTACCCCACCGCCCGAACTGGACATCGAGGCGTGGCAGGCGAGCCTCGCGAAACTGCGCGCCCTGCCCATTCAGCAACTCGCGCTGACCCATTTCGGCATGTTCGATGATGTGGCGCGCCACCTGAACGAACTCGAAACGCGCCTGCTCGACTGGGCGGCATTCACACGCAAGCAAATCGAGCAGGGCGTCTCCGATAGTGAACTGATGCAACGCCTGCGCGACTACGGTAACGAAGAGATGCGCCATCAGGGAGCAGAACCCAGCAGCTACGACCTTGGCGCGGGCTACGAACTCATCGCGCTGGGCTTCGCCCGCTACTGGCGCAAGAAACTGGGACTATCATGAAAGCTGAGAGCGTGCGATTCGAGAAGGTAACGAAGCAGTTCGGCACGGTTGTCGCCGTGAACCAGCTGACGCTGCATATCCAGCCCGGCGAGTTCATGGTGCTGGTGGGTCCATCGGGCTGTGGGAAGACCACCGCGCTGCGCATGCTGGCGGGGCTGGAAGAGCCGACGGAGGGCGAAATCTACATCGGCGATCGGTGCGTGAACGAGGTCTCCCCTCGCGACCGCGACATCGCGATGGTGTTCCAGAACTACGCGCTCTATCCGCATATGCGCGTGTATGACAATATCGCGTTCGGCTTGCGCCTGCGCGAGCTGCGCGGCGCGCTGTGGCAACTCACGCACTGGAGCGAGGCGCGCGCGATTAAAAAACGCATCGACGAGCGCGTGCGTCAGGTCGCGCAGATGCTGGAGATCGAGAGCCTGCTGCACCGCCTGCCGAAGGAGCTGTCGGGCGGGCAACGGCAGCGCGTCGCCCTCGCCCGCGCGATTGTGCGTCAGCCGAAAGCGTTCCTGATGGACGAACCGCTTTCGAACCTCGACGCGAAACTGCGCGACCAGACCCGCGCCGAACTCAAAAAACTGCAGGAACGGCTCGGTGTGACTACGATTTATGTGACGCACGACCAGAAAGAGGCGATGACGCTCGGCACGCGCATTGCGGTCATGAAAGACGGCGTATTACAACAGGTCGGCGCGCCCGACGAGGTCTACTTCCACCCTGCCAACACCTTCGTGGCAACCTTTATCGGCACGCCGCCGATGAACCTGTTGAATGCGCAAGTTGTGGAGCGCGACGGCAAACCCGCGCTGCAGGTAGGCTCCACGATGCTGCCTGTGCTGGAGGCGCATGCGCAAAAGCTACGCTCGCGTATCGGGCAAAGCGTGTTGATGGGGATCCGTCCGCAGGATATTTACACCGACCGCACTGCGCCGCCCGACGCGATTCTGTCGGAGCCTGTGCCCGCCGTCGTCGATGTCGTGGAGCCGCACGGCGACCGCAACGATGTCCACCTGCTTGTGGACGGCGCGACGCTCATTGCCCAGCTCAGCGCGCGTGTCAAAGTCAACGAGGGCGACACGCTCCCGATTCGTCTGCACCTGGAGTATCTGCACCTGTTTGACCCGGCAACGGGGGCGGCGGTGTAATA
>CAYYCA010000239.1:0-3903 GCA_964470265.1 uncultured Fimbriimonadales bacterium
CTACGCAGGGCTACTTCGTCGGCGAGGACGCCGACGCTACGCAGGGCTACTTCGTAGCGTCGGCGTCCCCGCCGACGACTCGCAACATTAGTATTATACCGACTCATCTCACCCTCACCCCCTGCCCCCTCTCCCGCGACGCGGGAGAGGGGAAACCCGCAGCGCGGCGCATGCACGCGACTCCCCTCTCCCACGCTGTGGGAGAGGGGCTGGGGGTGAGGGTAAACAACAGTAGGCGCGCCTCCAATGAAGGTTTCACGGCAATTGAAACCCCGATTGGTATTAGCGCGACGGCTTGTAGCACTTGCCCAGATTGTCCTCGTCCACGAGTCCCTGCACCTGGAACACGCACGGTCGGGGCGCGCTCTCCCCACAGCGGCGCAGGTAGGGACCCTCTCCCAGACACCAGGGCTGAGCGTCGCGCAGGGAATCGAGCGTGCTGCCCGTCAAGTATCGGTAAGTGCAGGCGGGACGGTCGCGCCGCACCTTCAGCACCTTGGAGTGCCCGTCGGCGTAGTTCGTCATCACGGTCTCCGTGTGGCGCGCCTGCAACGGCACCTCCAGCGTGTCCATCCCGATTACGCTGCCGCAGTTGCCGTTGAACAAAATCATCAGATGCCCGTCGAACATCATAATCGTCTCGGCGGGGAACTTTATCTCCGCCATGCTGACGGGGTTGCGTTTGGCGGGGTTTGTGTTCCATTCAGTGTTGAGAATATGCTGACCCGGAATCGCGAGATCGAAGTTGAACATGTAGCTCAACTTGCCAATCTGGGAACATTCTCCGCCAGGAGTCTGCAGGGTGCTGGACAGCGCAAGGATGCCGCCGTGCAGGTCCATCGGCTGTCCATCCGACGGGCAGCGCAGGATGTCCTTGTTTTTAGCGTAGGGGTAGGTCGCGCTAATCATGGTGAACTGGCAGCGTTGCCCCGCGCTGTTGAAAGCGGTGTCGTAGATGGCGAAGGGGAACTTCTCCTCGTAGTCCTGCACATACATCTGAATCGCCAGCGCCCAGTTCTTGCCGTTGCTCAAGCACTGAGTTTTGCGCGCCGCCTCGCGCGCTTGCGCAAACACAGGGAAGAGTATCGCCGCAAGGATCGCGATAATCGCGATAACGACCAACAGCTCAATCAGCGTAAAGCCTCTTCGCATCAGTATTCCTCCTCGATAGAGTTTTAGACAGTCGCTGCGCTCGATGGGTTTCTGTCGCGCGGCAACTGTATTATACATCACTTTTCGGATTCCTGCTGCTGATGCCGTGAATTCGACTGGACGGTCAGTCATAGGCGAACTCCTCGTCGGCGCGATAACTGCCGGTAAGCTGCTTAACAATCTGCCGTAGCAGGTCGTTCAGCAGCGAACTTGCGCCGAAGCGGAACCGTTCGGGCGTGAGCCACTCGTCGCCGAGCGTTTCGTGGAGTAGCACGAGGTAGCGAATCGCGTCTTTCGCGGTGCGGATGCCCCCTGCGGGCTTCATGCCGACGGCGCGCCCTGTGGCGTCGTAGAAGTCGCGAATCGCCTCCAGCATCACCAGCGTCGCGGGCAGGGTCGCGGCGGGCTGAATCTTGCCCGTGCTGGTCTTGATGAAGTCTGCGCCCGCCATCAGCGCGATATGCGACGCCTTGCGAATCGCGTCGTAATCGCCGAGTTCGCCCGTCTCCAGGATTACCTTGAGGTGGACGCGCTCGCCGCAGGCGTCTTTGACCTTCACGATTTCGTCGAACACGCGCCGATAGTCGCCCTGCAGGAACGCGCCGCGATTGATGACCATATCGATCTCATCCGCGCCCTCGCGCACCGCCCATTTCACATCGGCGAGGCGCAGATGAAAGGGGTACTGCCCCGACGGGAACGCCGTGCCGACAGCGGCGACCTTGATGTTCGTGCCCTGTAGCGCGTCTTTGGCGACGGCGATGAAGTTCGGGTACACGCACACGGCGGCGACCGGCGGCGCGGCGACGATCTCGGCGTCGGGCATCCCATCGCGCGGCGTGTAGGGGTTGCGCGCCCGACTGCACAGGCGGCGCACCTTCTCCTCCGTATCCGCGCCCTCCAGCGTCGTCAGGTCGCACATACTCACTGCCAGGCGCAGCGCGAAGAGTTTGCTCTGCGTCTTGATGCTGCGCTTGCTGAGCCACTCGCACCGCTGCTGCAGCTCGTAGGCGTTCACGGGCGGAACCGTGCGCCACGCCCGACCCGCTCTGGGAATCAGACGGCGCACCGCCGAACGATCCGCAAGGTCTACCCCCATCAGTTCCCCGAACGGTACAGACTGCGTCGCTGTGGAGCGTTTTGTAGGCGTCAACACAGGCATAGATTTAGTTTACAAGAGGGGACGGCGGATTCCTGCCGCTTTGCGTCTACTTTTCCTACACCCGTTCGGGTATGCTTCTGAACCAATTTCAGAGGCGGAGCATGGTCAAAAACGGCATCGATCGGCTGGAAGAGCATCTGGGCGAGTTGAAGCGACTGCGCGTGGGCGTCATCACGAACCACACCGGGCTGACTGCCGAACGCGAACATCTGATTGACAAACTGCAGCGGCTGGGCATCACCATCGGCGCGCTGTTCAGCCCTGAGCACGGGATACGCGGACAGCTCGATGAAACTGTGCCCGACAGCGTCGACGAGCGCACTGGACTTCCCATCTACAGTCTGTACGGGGAGCGCAAGAAGCCCACGTCGTCGCAGCTTGCGAACCTGGACGCGCTGATTTTCGATATTCAGGACATCGGCGCGCGGTACTATACCTACATCTCCACGATGGGGCTGGCGATGGAAGCCGCCGCCGAGCGCAAAATCCCCTTCTATGTGCTGGATCGCGTGAACCCCATCGGCGGGACGGTGGAGGGTCCGCTCGCTGATCCTGACCGCCTCTCGTTTACCGCCTATCACACGATTACTCTGCGGCACGGGATGACCGTCGGCGAACTCGCGCAGATGTTCAACGCCGAGCGCAATATCGGCGCGGAGCTAAAAGTCGTTCCCTGCGCGGGCTGGAAACGGAGCATGACGCTGGACGAGTGCGGCTTCTACTGGACGAACCCGTCGCCGAATATGCGCCGTCTGCAGCAGGCGTTTCTGTATATTGGCGTCGGCGTGTGGGAGGCGACGAACCTCTCAGTGGGGCGCGGCACAGATACGCCGTTCGAAATCGTCGGCGCGCCGTGGATTGATGGGCGTAAACTCGCGGGGATGCTTAACGAACTGCCTGTCTGTGCGGGCGCACGCTTTACACCGATGGTCTTTACCCCCACCGCGAGCGTCTACAAGGGCGTGGAGTGTCAGGGCGTCTCGATTTTCATCACAAATCGCGAGCAGCTGCGTCCGTTCGCGATGGGCGTAGGGCTGGGCTACTCGTTGCGCAAGCTCTACCCGCGCGACTGGGAGGCGCAGAAGGCGCTGGGCTTGCTGGCGAACCGCGAGGTGCATGCGATGCTGATGGACGGCGCGGAGCCAGAGCGTATCCTGCAACGCTGCGCCCGCGATGTCGAGCAGTTCACCCGACGGCGGGAGGCGTTTTTGGTGTATTAACCCAAGTTGCAAAGCGCCCCGCAATCGAAACCGTCTTTTTATTGCAGGGCGCGTTGTGAACGTGCTCTTACAGGTTAGTCGCGTGGCAATCCCCTGCACGGGGCGCGTCCGCAACGCGCCCTGCAGATTTTAGAGCGTGTACGTAAGGCGTTGTTTGAAGTTTTCGTGATGGCTAAACTCGCTGCGTGAAAACAGTGCCGACTAAAGTCGCGCCCACGCACTCGAAAACCCCGCCTGCGCGGGGTTTTTTTAGCCCGCGCAGGCGGGCTTTGCTTGCACAGGAACGGCTTCAGCCGAATGAGTGATGGGTAATTGATTGTTCAAAACCCCGTCACTCACTTCACGGATTTTTGAAGTTTCACTTCCTAT
>CAYYCA010000240.1:0-3886 GCA_964470265.1 uncultured Fimbriimonadales bacterium
ATCTACCTCGTCCCCAACACGCGCGACGCCCTCTGGCGCATCGCCCAACGCTTCTACGGCGACCCCTCGCGCCACATGCTCACCATCGGCGTCACAGGCACAAACGGCAAAACCACCACCACCCACATGCTCCAAAAAATCCTCGTCGCATGGGGCAAGCCGACGCTCATCGTGGGCACACTCGGCGCATGGATCGACTACCCCAACGGCAGCCGCCTCACCCTCGCGCAGGAAGGCGAGTTCACCACGCCCGAAGTGTACCAGCTCCAAGCGCTGCTGAAAACCGCCCTCGAAAACGGCGCAGCAGCCGCCGTGATGGAAGTCTCCTCGCACGCGCTCGACCAGCAACGCGCCGACGGAATCCACTTCGACGCAGGCGTGTTCACCAACCTCACGCAAGACCACCTCGACTATCACGGCACGATGGACGCCTACGCCGCCGCCAAACTGCGCCTGTTCACCGACCTCGCCGAGCAGAGCGCAAAGCCGTTCAAAGCCATCCTCAACCTCGACGATGAGTGGGGCAGGCGGTTCGCGGCGCGGGCGAAAGGCGCAGTGTTCACCTACGGGCAGTCCGAAAGCGCACTCGTGCAGGCGACGCGCGTGGCGTATGGGCTGCAAGCACTGCGCTTCACCGTAAAATCGCCCTTGTTGAGCAATTCACGCCACTCTCCTACCCATCCCACCGACAGCGCGGCGAATGGCTCATCCGTAGATGAAATTCGTCCAACCTCCAATGAGGATTGTCCAACCGCAACTGAGGTTCGTCGAACCTCAAATAAGGATTGCCCAACCGCAATGGAGGTTCGTCCAACCATAAAGGAGGTTCGACCAAACTCAAGTGAGGATGACTCAACTGCCCATGAGTTTCGTCCAACTTCAAGTGAGGGCGATTTATCGGGGAGTGAGCATGCGGAGCAAGAGTTTCACTCGCCTTTGGTTGCGCCACACAATTTAAATAATGCGCTGGCGGCGGTGACGACCGCGCTGGCTTTGGGCGTTCCGATAGAAGCGATTCGGCGGGGCTTGGCGAGCTTGGAGCAGGTGGCGGGGCGGTTCCAGCGTGCGCCGATTGATGCCGAGTACGAGGTAATCGTGGACTTCGCGCACACGCCCGACGCCTTGCAGCGCGTGTTGCAGGCGGGGCGGATGCTGAACCCCACGCGCCTGACCGTGCTGTTCGGCTGCGGGGGCGACCGCGACGCCACAAAACGCCCGCTGATGGGCAAAATCGCCGCCGAACTTGCCGACCGCGTCATCCTCACCTCCGACAATCCGCGCACCGAAGACCCGCAGGCGATTCTGGAGCAGATTCTGGCGGGCGTGCCCGACGCGCTGCGCCCCAAAGTCGCGCTGGTGGAGGTGGACAGGCGACGCGCGATCGAGTATGCCCTGCACACGGCGCAGCCAGGCGAGCTGATTCTGCTGGCAGGCAAGGGGCACGAGCCGTACCAGATTATCGGAGCCGAGAAACTGCCGTTCAGCGATTTAGAAGTCGCGAAGGAGGTTGCAGGAGCGAAGCGATGAGACGAGCCATGCGTTTATCGGAGGTCATCGAGGCGACGGGGGCGAAAGCGATGAACATCCACGCGCCCGAAGCGACCATCACCGGCGTCTCCACCGACAGCCGTGTGATTGAGCCGGGCGACCTGTTCGTCGCCCTGCGCGGCAACCGCACCGACGGACACCAGTACCTGCAGGAGGTGTTCGAGAAGGGCGCGGTTGCAGCTCTGGTGGAGTATGTACCGCTGGGCGCGGAGAGCATGCCGCTGCTGCGCGTGCCCAATACAGTGGACGCGCTCGGACGCCTTGCCCGCCATTACCGCCGCCAGTTCGAGGTCACGGTCATCGGCGTCACGGGCAGCACGGGCAAAACCACCACCAAAGAGATGATTGCCGTCGCGCTGGAGGCGGGCTACCCACGCGCCGTGCATAAGAACGCGGGCAACCTGAACACAGAAATCGGCGCGCCGATGACGCTGTTCGAGCTGGACGAGACGCATCGCTATCTGGTGCAGGAGATGGCGATGCGCGGGCGCGGGCAGATTGCGTATCTGGCGGAAATCGCCGAGCCGCGCGTGGGCGTGATTACGCAAATCGGCTGGTCGCACATCGAGCAGCTGGGCAGCCGCGAGGCGATTGCCGAAGCCAAGTCGGAGCTGGTGCAGTCGCTGCCGCGCGACGGAATCGCCATCCTGCCCCGCGACGACAAGTTCCACGAGTTCCTGCGGAGCCGTTGCGCCTGCGAGACGGTTTACACCTTCGGGCGTCATCCTGAGGCGCACGCGCGCCTGACGGAGGTGCAACTCGGCGAGGACTTCACGGCGGGCGAGGTCGCGCTGAACCTGCCGAACCTGCAGGCGCGAGTGTGGCTGGAGCTGCCGTATCTGGGCGAGCATCTGCTGCTGAACGCGACGGCGGCGTTGCTGACGGCGGTCGTGCTGGGCGTGGAGCCGAACGCCGCCGCGCGCGCCCTGCGAAACCTGCAAATGCCCGAAATGCGCATGGCAATCCAGAAGCAGCCCGACGGCTGGACGCTCATCAACGACGCCTACAACGCGAACCCCGACTCGATGCGCGCGGCGTTGCAGGTGCTGCTGTGTCAAGTGCCTGCGCGGCGACGGATTGCCGTGCTGGGCGATATGAAGGAACTCGGCGCGTTCAGCATGCGTCTGCACTGGAGTCTGGGGCGATGGCTGGCGGGGCAGGCGCTGGATTACTTGGTATTAGTTGGAACCGAAGTGCTATGGACGGCAGCTGCCGCCAGGGAGGGCGGTTTTCCCCCCAGCCGACTGTTGCACTTCGAAACGCCCCAGCAAGCGCGCGAGTGGCTGCTGCGGCATGTGCAGGCAGGCGACTGCGTGCTGCTGAAAGGGTCGCGCGCGCTGGGGCTGGAGCAGGTGGTGATGCGTTGACCGCGATTCTTGTGTTTTTGGTCGCTGCGCTGACCGCGCTGTTGCTGGGCAAGCCTGTGATTGGCTGGCTGGCGCGGATTAAGGCGCGTCAGACCATCTACGCCTACGCGCCCGAAACGCATCGCCCCAAAGAGGGCACGCCCACGATGGGGGGCTTCCTGATGATTCTGGGCGTGCTGGCGGGCATGTTGGTGTGGGGCATGGCGCACAGGGGCGAGAATCTGACTCTTACGCTGGTAATTTTCGCGGGCGCGCTGTGGTTCGCGGCGATTGGACTGTTGGACGACTACTGGATACGGCGTCTCACGGGACGGCGCGGGCTGGAGTGGAAATCGAAGCTGGCGTTGCAACTGGCGGCGGCGGCGGTGAGCGTGTATATGCTGTGGCAGGCGATGCCCCCGCCCGTGATGGACGAGTCGCTACGGGTATTCACAGGCGAGGGCTTCGGTGCGCGGGCGTTGGAGTTCGGCTGGGGCTACTACCTGCTGGCGGTGCTGTGGGTGGTCGGCTGGGTGAATGCGTTCAACCTAACGGATGGCTTGGACGGCTTGGCGGCGGGGCTGACGGCGATTGCGTTCCTGCCGCTGTGCAGCTACGCAGGTTTCATGGCAGGTGCGGAGTACGCGCCGATGCTGCTGGGCGCGTGTGTGGGCTACCTGTGGTGGAATGTGCATCCTGCAAAGGTGTTCATGGGCGACACAGGCTCGATGTTTCTGGGCGCGAGTTTCGGGCTGCTGACGCTGCGGATGCTGCTTTCCTCGCCGACATGGCTGACTGCGGCGAGTTATGCGCTGATTGGCGGCGTGTTCGCGATTGAGATTCTGAGCGTGGTAGTGCAGCTGAGTTCGGTGAAGCTGCGCGGGGGCAAGCGCATTTTCAAGGCGACGCCGATTCATCATCACTTTGAGCTGCTGGGCTGGTCAGAGCCGACGATTGTGATGCGCTTCTGGCTGGCAGGCGCGCTTTTGGCA
>CAYYCA010000241.1:0-3880 GCA_964470265.1 uncultured Fimbriimonadales bacterium
CTCGCTCCGCTCGGAATAACAGAGCGGTTTTCGCGAAAGTAAACTTGTCATTCCGAGCCGAAGGCGAGGAATCGGCCAGAGTACAAATCGAACACTCGATTAGACCGTTGTTCCTCCTGCAAAGGTTTCGGGTTCAGGGTTCCTGCGGCAGTTTGTCGCCCACCGCCAAGCGCAGTTGCAGTTCGGCGACGGCGGCGTCGTAGGTCGCCTGCACGAGGTTCGTCTCGGCGGTAATCAGCGCCAGCTGGGCGGTCAGCACCTCCACGATTGTGCCCACGCCTTCACGGAGCGATTCCTGCGCCGCGTCGAAGTTGCGCCGCGCGGCAGCGACGGCGACTTTAGACGCCTCCAGCCGCTCGGCGGTCTCACGGAAAGTGAGAACCGCGCTCTCTACTTCCGCGTAGGCGTCGCGCTCGGCTTGCTGCAGGCGGAACTGTGCGCTTTCGACGCTTGCTTCCGCCTCGCGCAGGTTCGCGCGGGTCAAACCGCCGTCGAACAGCGGATACGAGGCAAGGATGTTCAGACTGCCCTGCGTGCGGGAGTTGGGATCCACTTCGCGGAAGCCGCGCGCCGTGATTTGCAGGCGCAGCAGGCTGTTGGCGCGGGCGACATCGAGCCCGATTTTGCTCACCTGCAGGCTGAGTTCGGCGTTGCGCAGGTCGGGGCGTTGCTGACGGGCGCGCTGCCAGAGTTGCTCCACGCTCAGCTCGGGCGGGGCGGGCGGCGCACCTTCAGGGGCTTGCAGGGCGGGCAAATCGCGCCGTTGATCCCACCCGATGAGCCGTTTGAGATCCGCTTCAGCGAGGCGTAGGGCGTTCCGCGCCTGAATCTGCTGCACGCGGGCGTTCGCCAAGTCCGCTTCGGCTTGCAACACATCTTTCTGAGGGGCAGTGCCTACCTCCGCCTGCGCCTTCGCCACTTCCAACAGCGTCTCGGCGCGGCGCACGGCAGTATCGGCGACCTGCAGCAACTCCTTGCGGCGCAGCACTTCGTAGTACGCGCGGGCGGTCTGAAACAGCACCCGCCGAATCGCCTCGCGGGAACTCTGGCGCGTGGCTTCGGCGGAGCGGGAACTCTGTCGGATGCGCAACTCACGCTGCCCGTTGTCCAGCAGCAGCCACTCCAGCCCCAAGCCGTTCTGGCGCTGGGTCGTATCCGTGTTGACGCCCCCGCCCTCGATGCGCGTGCGGGTGGTGCTACTGCTGAGATCGATGCTTGGAAAGAGGTTCGCGCGGGCGGCGTTCAGGCGAGCTTGCGCCGCGTCCGTGTCGGCAAGTGCAGCGCGGGCGACCCCGTTATTTTGCAACGCCAAACGCAGCGCATCGTCCAGACTCAGTTGCTCCTGTGAATAGCCAATCAGCGCGATACACAATAAACAGGCAAAAACGCTCGGTTTCATCACTGGAACGGTTCGACGAAACGGCGGGGGTTCCTGTTCAGTAGGTCAATGGAAGGGTATACTCCTCGGAGATGCTTTGAAAACGACGCGCTATTTTCGGGAACAGGTTCTTCGGAAGCGTCCGTACATCAAGGTAGAATGGTGTGAGCAGATTGTGCGGAGTCCGCTTCGCACAGAGGTACAGCCCGATGGACGCATACGCTACTGGGGCTATGTGCCCGATTTGGGACGGTATTTGGCGTCGTCACACTGGACGACGGTGAAACGATTCATAACGCCTTTCCAGACCGTAATTTCAAACCTGGAGGTAACTAATGCGACTGTTTTACTATCCCGAAACGGATAGCCTCTACATAGAGCTGAGCGAGCGCGTCAGCGTCGACTCGATTGAGTCCGCGCCGGGCGTGGTCATCGACTTGGACGAGCAGGGTGACATCGTCGGGATTGACATCGATCGTGCCAGCGAACGGCTTTCACTGGACAGTCTGGAATTGAAAGACCTGCCGTTGCGTTCGCTTGTGGCGCAGCAGACCCTGCCATAAGCCAGCGGGTACACTTAATCCTGTGCGAATCCCGACCTGGCTGAAGTGGGCGCTGGGCGCAGGCGCGGCGATTGCAGGCGCGAACTACTTCCTGCGCAAAGTGTGGTTCTATCGCGATCCGTTGCGCACTCCCCCGCCCGACCCGAACCTGATTCTTGCGCCGTGCGACGGTAAGGTGGTCTACATCCGCCCCGTGAGCGCGGATGGAACCGTGTTCGCCGAGAAACTCGGACGCCCCATCCCGATTACCGAAATCACCCACGCGGAGTGGGATGGCGCGTCGCCTGAAGGCTGGCTGATTGGAATCTACATGAGTCCGCTCGATGTGCATTATAACTACGCGCCAATCGCGGGAACCGTGCGCAAGATTGTCTACACGCCCGCCCGCGCGAACCTGCCGATGGTAGACTTATGGGAGTACCTCAGCATGGCGTGGCTGCGCCGCGCCGTCGACCTGCTCGGTAAACGGTATCACCTTGAGAACGAGCGGCAGACAGTGTTCATCGAGAATGAGCGCGTGCGCGTCGCGATGGTCGAAATCGCCGATAAGTTCGTGAACAAGATTACGACCTATGTGCAGGAGGGGCAGTGCGTGACGCCTGCACAGAAAATCTCGTTCATTGAGCGGGGCAGTCAGGTGGATTTGCTCATCTTCACGCCTGAGGTGGAGATCCTCACGCACACGGGCGCGCAGGTCTATGGCGGTCAGACGCCCGTGGCGCGATTAACAACACAGGAGGCAAACCGTGCGCTCTAACCGAGGTAAATTGGATAACCTGCGCCAGCAGACGCAGGATTTCTTTTCGGGAATCGTTTTAGGTCAGCTCGAAGCCGAGCTGGAACAGGCGCGCGCCGCGCAAAAACGCGGGCATCCGCTGGGCTATGTGGACGAAGCGCAAGTTCTCATCAGTCTGGGGCGTCCAGAGGAGGCGCTCCAAGTTCTCCAGCGCGGCGTTAAAAAACTGCCCGATGCGTGGGTCATCTGGTGCGAGATGGGCGACCTGCTCTGCGATATGAAGCGCATCGATGAGGGGCTTCAAGCCTATGCCCGCGCGATGAAGCTCCCCCACGCGCCTGTCGAGGAGGTGCTCTTCGCCATGCTGGATGTACTGATCGAGGAAAAGCGTCTGGGCGAGGCGAAGGAAGCCCTCGAAGCCGCCTATTCCGTCGTTGAGCAGCTGGGCGAGATATCGCGTCGGCGCAAGGAGTGGTTCGATGTGATGCGGGCGAATATCTACACTCTGGAGAGCGACTACGACTCCGCCCACGCGCTGCTCGACGAGCTGGAACAGGCGCTGGACAAGGTCCCTGACGAGGAGCGCGACGCGCTCCACAGCGAGATTCTGGTCGAACGCGCGCGCCTAATCTGGTATGAAACGGGCGACCGTGCCGTTGCAGAACAGTACGCCTACCGCGCCTACCATCTCCAGCGATTCTCGCCGCCCGCCCTGCAGCTGCTCTATGAGATGCGTAAAGACGACCCCTGCACGCCGAAAAATGTTTACGAGGTTCAGGTCATCAGCCATGTGGAAGTGAACGGAATGGTGGAGGCGCGGCTGACCGACTATCTCGTGGCGGCGGAAAATGGAAAGCAAGCGAAAGAGATGGTGCGCCCTCTCGAAGCCGACGCGAGGGATGTACATTTTTCCCAGCCCCGCATTTTCCGGTCGGTGAAGGAGTTTCCCGGAAAATTCCCTTACCACTGCGGCATTATCGCTGCGCGGGAGGGGAACCCGCTCGCCCGATTCATGAGCATGATTGGCTCCCGCTTGCCCGATTTATGAGACCTTCCTGCGAAAATACTACGAAAATGCAGAGGGAAGCAGCGGAGATTCCTTGCTCCGCGCGGAATGACAACCTCTTTTCATTCCGAGCGGAGCGAGGAATCTCATACCGATTGCGGTTTCAAGTGTGTCGTCGGCGGGGACGCCGACGCTAC
>CAYYCA010000242.1:0-2285 GCA_964470265.1 uncultured Fimbriimonadales bacterium
GCTGGCGCCCCCGCCGCCCCCACCGCAGCCCGTGAGCCAGAAAGCCAGTCCTAAGAGGCTCAGAACGCCGATTCCTGAATAGAAGTTCCTCCGCATAGTTGCCTCCTTACGCAGGGTTGGACTCCTGTGTTGCGTTTATGTTCCCCGTAGTAAGGCGGGATTCCTGCTTTGCAAAGGGAGCAACGAAAAAAAACCGTGGGGGCAGACTGTCGTCTGCCCCACGGGGAGGTGGAAGGAAGGTCGCGTTCAGTTGCGCGTTTCCAGAGGGAAGTTGTGTTCCTGCCACGCGAGGATACCGCCGGTCAGGTTATACAGGTTGTGGTAGCCCCTCGCCATCAGCGCGCTAATGGCGGTGCTGGAACGGTCGCCGCCGAGACAGTGAACAATCACGGGGCGGTCGTTGGGGATCTCGTGAGCGCGCTGGAGCACACGCCCAGCGTGGATATGCAGCGCGTTCGGGATGTGCCCCTCGCGATACTCCGACAGCCCGCGCACATCGAGGATCACGGCGTCGCCCGACTGCCAGAGCTTGTGCGCCTGCTCCGCTGTGATTTGGGGGACAGGCTCCAGCTCAGCGGGCGCGTAGCCCTCCAGCGACGGGATGTAGCCAATCACATTGTCCAATCCGACGCGCACCAGCTGGCGCACGAGCGTCTCAATCTGCGATTCAGGCGCGAGCAGGATGAGCGGCTTATCATAGGGCAGCAACCAGCCCGCCCATGTGGAGAACATCTTGCCCGCCGGGATGTTAATCGCGCCCTTGATATGCCCGCCCGCGAAGGCGAACTTATCGCGCGTATCCACCAGCACCGCCCCCTCGTCCATCGCTTTCTTGAACGCTTCGGGGGTCATCAAGGGCGGCTCGGGCAGCTTGCCCAGAATCGGCATCCCGTCGCGGTTGAGGCGCTTCATCACGGCGAAGTAGGTCGGGGCTTCAGGCTGGTCGGCGAGCAGGTCTTTCACGAAGGTCTGCTCGTCGTAGTTGGCGATGGCGTTCGCCCACCAGGCGTGGCGTCGCTCGTAGCCCAGCGTGGAGGCGGGCAGCGCGCCCAGTGCCTTGCCGCACGCCGAACCTGCGCCGTGCCCGGGCCAGATTTGCAGATAGTCAGGGTTTTCGATAAACTTCACGAGGCTCTGATACAGGCGTCGTGCGCCCGGCTCCGCTGTGCCCATGATGCCCGCCGCCTCCTCCAGCAGGTCGGAGCGCCCCAAATCGCCCACGAACATAAAGTCGCCCGTGATAGCGATAATCGGGTCTTGCTCGTCCTTGCCGTCATACAGCAAGAAGGTGATATGTTCGGGCGTGTGTCCGGGTGTATGCACGGCGCGCACGCGGATGTTGCCGATGAACCACTCGTCGCCGTCCTTGAGCAAGCGGTACTTGAAGCCCTCCAGCCCTTTGTATTTCCAATGCTCGTCGCCCTCGTCGGAGAGGTAGAGCGTTGCGCCCGTGGCGTGCGCCAGTTCGCGTGCGCCCGACAGGAAGTCGGCGTGAATGTGCGTCTCGCCGACAGCGACGATGTTCAGCTTCGTCTCCTGAGCCAGTTTCAGATAGACATCGATGTCGCGGCGGGGGTCAATCACCATCGCTTCCCCCGTGGCGGGGCATCCGAAGAAGTAGGATGCCTGCGCCAGCCCATCCTCATAGATTTGCCGAAAGATCATCGTTGCACCTCCGTTGGTTATTGTGTGATTCGAACCGAAAACGCGCCGCGCAAATCGCCCTGCTGGTAGCCGACGGCTTTATCGTTGGGGTAGCGTTCGCGAATCAGGCGGCGCACTTCGGGTTTGATTTGCGTGCCATGACACTCCAGACAGAGCGGCATCGCGACCATAATCGGGCGCATGTAGCGGTAGACGCGCTGTCCGCGCTCGGTGCGCCACTCGGCGACCTCTTTGAGTTCCTTGCCCGCCTTGTGGTCGCGCTCCCACTGCTGGAGGACGCGGCGTTCCCAAGCGTCGGGGGCGTTGCGCGGGTTGCGGTTTTTGAGCGACACACGCCGAATGTTCACGCCCTGCTCGCGCCCGATTTGCTGCGTAAGCGACTGGGCAACCTGTGCACACACCTGCACGCCGCGTTCTGCGCCACCCTGCTGGTATTCCTGATTCAGCCGCGCCAGCAGCTGGGTCAGCACGGCGTCAGAAGCGGCGCGGGCGCGCTGGAGCAGCGCTTCATCCTGCGCCTGTTGCCCAATACTCAGGCTCAACAGCAGCCCTAACAGCCCGATAAACAGTCCGAGTCGTTTCATGGCGATTTCCCGTGGCTTGGACATCTTGTCCAAGCA
>CAYYCA010000242.1:2385-3863 GCA_964470265.1 uncultured Fimbriimonadales bacterium
TGTCCAAGCAGCTTTTCATCTCACCGCAGGTACGACGACAGGAATGCCGTCGTACCTGCGCACGGGCGAGACGCCCGTGCTACTTATGCCAACCCACGCAGCATCAGGTTCCAATACATCCATGGCAGCCCGTACTTTTTGAGCAACCACATGTCGAACCGCTCTTTGCAGGTGTCGATGAACGGAACCGTGGGCGTTGGGGTGTTGCTGTAATCGAACTCCGCCAGCACCATCCGCCCGTAGGCGGTCACCAGCGGACACGAGGTGTAGCCGTTATAGCGTTTGGTCGGCTCCTTGCCGTTCATCACCTGAATCAGGTTGTTCACCAGCACGGGAGCTTGCTTGCGCACCGCGGCGCCCGTACGCGAGGTAGGCAGCCCCGCCGCGTCGCCCAACGAAAACACATTCGGATAACGCGGGTGCTGCAAGGTGTAGATGTCCACCTCCACGAAGCCGACCATCTGACCTTCCTGATGAGCGATGGGCGATTCACGCACAAATTCTGGCGCGCGCTGAGGCGGACCGATGTGCAGCATATCGAACTCGATTTCGCGCGTCTCGCCTGGCTTGTCTTTCAGGGCAAATCGGGCGACCTTGCGCACGGGATCTACGCCAATCAGTTCATGCTTGGTCAGCACCTCGATTCCGTAGCGGTCGCACACGCCCTGCAGCACCGTGCAGAACTCGGGCACGCCGAACAGCAGTCCCCCTGCTGTGGCGTAG
Organism: uncultured Fimbriimonadales bacterium; assembly: GCA_964470265.1. Lineage (GTDB taxonomy): Bacteria > Armatimonadota > Fimbriimonadia > Fimbriimonadales > GBS-DC > GBS-DC. Next base: position 3,109 of record CAYYCA010000242.1, read on the forward strand.
ATGACTTTCACAGGGCGTCCCATCATGCGGAAGTAATCCGCCGCCATGTAGGCGATTTTCTGGGGCGCGCCGCCGCACTTAATCGTGTAGCCCGGCTCGGCGGTGTTGGGCATCGTGAACAGCGCGACGCCTTCTTTTGTGCCCTGAATGAACTCCCAGGTCTTGGGCGCGAGGTCATAGGCGTAGTTGGTTGAGACGCCGTTGCGCCCCAGCGTCTCCACCGCTCCTTCAATCTTGTCCCAGTCGGAGACGACGCCTGGCGCAACCACCAGAAAGTCATACTGGACGCGCGCACCGTCGCGTGTGCAGATTAGTTGCTGTTCGGGGTCAATCTCGACCGCATAATCTTGAATCCAGCGCACGCCTTTGGGGATGTAGCGGGCTTCGTCGCGCACACTCTGCTCGGCTTTGGCGACGCCTGCACCGACGAGAGTCCACAGAGGTTGATAGTAATGTCGGGTCGAGGGTTCGATGATTGCCACATCGTGGACGCCTTTCCGCGCTAACTGAGCTGCAACTGTAATACCGCCCGTGCCGCCGCCAATAATCACCACGCGCTGACGAATCGTCTCGCGCAATCGGGTCGGCGCACTGCCTACCTCTGTGTAGGTTTGCATCGTATATTACCTCCATGAGGTTGGAGGCGTTTCAACGGCGAAAGGATTCATGGAAAAGGCGAGAATTCGGCTCGAGTATGCTGATTGTTCCCCAAAACCCTGTCAGAGCGTGTATATAAAGTACCGCTTGAAGTTTTC
>CAYYCA010000243.1:0-3858 GCA_964470265.1 uncultured Fimbriimonadales bacterium
GGAGAGGGGCAGGGGGTGAGGGTGGAAATACGACATCTGAACCCCAATCGGTATAAGCCGAAATTCCTCGCCTTCGGCTCGGAATGACATGTTTATTTGCACAAAAACGGCTTTGTCATTTCAAACGGAGCGAGGTATCCTATGGCGGATGGAAGCGCAGCAGGAGCGCGCGGAGTGGAACGAGATTCAGACGCTGGTTGGGCGGCTGCGGGAGGAGGCAGGCGCGTCTCACCAAGCCCCGCTCATGGATCGCCTGCTCGCGTTGCTGCGTCCGCGCGTGCGACAACTGGTGCGCGGGGTATGCACCGACACGGACGCTGTGGAAGACATCACGCAGGAGGCGTTGCTGCGTGTCTGGCGCGGGCTGCCCAGTTACGACCCCACGATTGCGCCGTTTCGCGCGTGGCTCTCGCAGGTGACGCTAAACTGCGCCTATAACGCGCTGGAGCAGCGGGCGCGCCAGAATCGTCATGAGCTGCGCGAAGCAGATCAGCCCATAATGGACGCCGAGCAAGAATCGCCCGCAGGGCTGAATCAGACCCCTCCTCTCGAATCCGAGTTGGTTCAGCGGCTATCGGAGCGTGAGCGGCTGGAGCGGATTCTCGCGCTGGCGCGGCAGATGCTCTCGCCCGACGACTATCTCGTATGGCTGGAGCAGACGGTCAATAACGCGCCGTATCAGGAGGTTGCGCTGTTGCTGGGGCGCAGCGAGAGCTGGGTACGGCAGACGCTGACGCGCGTCCGTCTGAAGCTGGCGGCGGCGATTCTCCTGCGCCCTGAGATTGTGAGCGACGCCGAGATCGAGTACGCCCTGCGCCGTTGCCAGCGCTCGGAAGAACCCCTGACCCCTGGCGAGGTGGAACTGTTGCGGGAGACGCTGTTGACGGGCGGCGCGCGCCGACCGCCTGGATGGCGACGGATTCTCCAGTTCCGTCATGCGTGCCGTAAACTGCTCCGTTATGTGCTAGAATAGCAAGAAGTAGGGGTATATTTAATGTGTAAATGATGGGCGAACACAACTGGAGCGAAGTGGAGCGTCTCTACATGGAGGCGGCGCAGCTGGAGCGCACGGGCGGAGCAGAGTCGGAGCGTCAGGCGATTTATGAGCAATTGCAGGCGCGCCTGCGTCCCATCGCGCTCTCGATGGCGCGGGAGCTGGTGGGCGATGCGCGGCGCGCCGAGCAGATTGTCGAGACGATACTCAAGTACCTGCCGCTGCTGGTCGCGCGCTACGCGCCGACAGATGCGACCTGCGCCCAGTGGTTCGGCAAGACGCTGATTGCCTTCGCCTACAACGCCGTTTTAGGTAAGGACGCTCCCCTATCGCGCGACCCGCTGAGCCTGCCAGAGACGCGCTCGCTGACCGAGGGCGAATACGAGCTCATCGAGTGGTTGCTGCAGACGCTGACGCCCGATGAGTTCACCGTGTACTACGAGTGCGTCATCAACGGGCTGTCAGCAGCGGAAGTCGCCGCGGCAGATGGCTTTGAGACGAGCGAGGTGGAGCGGCTCTTGCTGCAGGCGAAGCAGAAGGTACGGGATGCTTTCGCGTCGGAGGCGGGACGCCGCGCACTGACGCAGGCGTTGGGGATGGATCTGAAGTGGCTCGGCGCGCCCCGCTCCTCAGACCACAGCAGCGCAGCGTATAGCGTGGCGAATAACGGCGCGGTCGCGGGCGTCGCGTTCACGGAAGAGCGCCGCCCGCGTGAGGAGGGGGGTGAAGAGCGTGTTTATCTCGCCTGCGCCTTCCGCTGGCATGACGGTAAGCTGGAGGCGCTGGGCGCGCTGGGCGAAGGCGGCGAGCCGCGCTGCTTCATCACGCCCGAAGGCGACCGAGTCGTCGCGGCGAGCAACGGCGTTTTACTGCTCTGGGACGCTGCGCGCGGCGTTGAGCGTACTGAAGTCAGCGGAGTCGTGCATAGCGCGTGCGCCCGCGCCGAGACGCTGGCGGGACAGCAGGACGGGCGCGCTGTGCGCTGGAGAAACCGCATCGCCGAATTCCTCTCCCACGAGAACCCCAGCGCAGCGCACGCCGTCTCAGCAGACGGTACAATCGTTGTCGGGCATACGCGCCATCGGGCATGCCTGTGGGACTCCAACGGCGCAGCGCGTTCGCTGGGAACGCTCTATGGAGGCCGTTCGGAAGCATGGGCGGTCTCGGCGGATGGGCAGGTGGTCGTGGGCAAGAGCGACGACCGCGCCTTCCGCTGGACGCCCCGCGACGGCATGGTCGCCCTGCTTCCGCACGAGGACGACTTCAGTCACGCCTACAGTGTCTCGGCGGACGGCGCGTGCATCGTCGGCAAAATGCTGGGTGAACGCGGGATGCACGCCTTTCTGTGGACGCAAGATTCAGGCGTCGAGGATCTGAACGAACTGTTCGCGCCCTGGCTGAGCCGCCACTCGATGCTGGAGTGCGCCTACGGAATCGCGCCGAACGGACGCTACATCGTGGGCGAGGGCTACTGCGCCGAGCGCGAGCGCAAGGAAGCGTTTCTGTTGGATCTGGGCGCACCGAGCCATACCAGCTGAACTCATCCCCTCACCGGGAACCGTAAAAATGCGAGAATTGGCTCGATGGCGGGCAAACGCTGTCACAGGGGTGGACGCGCGCCTGTATACAGGTATAGGCGGGCAGAACTGAGACGCCTCATGAGCGAACTGATATGACAGAAATGAATAAGCAGGATCAGGAGATACGCACGCCGATTGAGCGTCGTTTGGCGGCGCGGTTGAGAAACGCGCCGATTGGCGAATGTCTGTCGTTCGAGCAGGTCGTCACGCTGGCACGGCGAGGGCGTCGCGCGCCTGGTTACCATGAGCAGATGCTACACGCGATTTCGTGTCCCGCGTGTCGGCAGATGGTGCTGCAGGTGCGTGCGCTGATTCGGGCGCAGCGTCCGCGCTGGATGCACTGGCTGCAACAGCTGTCGCTCCCGCGTCCGCTGGTGTGGGCGCCTGCATCAGGAGTTGCTGCGATTGCGCTCGCTTTCTTCTTGTGGCAAGGTCGCGGCGAGCAAAATATCGCCAGCATGCCCCCGACAGACACGCGGGGTGAGCCGTCGGCGTCCGTTGTTCAATCGGAGCCGCTCGACGCGCCGCCAGGCAGTTCGCGCTCTACTGATTCCCCTCCACGCCTTGTTGACACGCGCTCAACGCCCCCAGGCGCGTCCGCGCGCCCCCGCAAGCCGACTCCGCCCGCGCCGCCGTCCAGCCAGCGCGAACTACAGCTGGCGCAGCAACTGCCCGCGTTCGTGCGCGATGCCATCGACCTGCTCCAGCAAGCCACAGCCTTCGCCACACGCTCCGCGCCGATTTCCGCCGCACCCTGGCTGGAGTTCGTCCAGCCCGACCTGCAGCGCAACAGCTCCATCACGGCGGATACGCTTCGCTTCCAGTGGTCGCCTGTTCCCGACGCGCAGGGCTATCGGTTCGTGCTGCGCCGCGCGGACGGCGGAGTCGTGGCGGAAGCGAACCTGAACGCCGAACGAACCGAGTATGCGCTGAATGAACCGCTGGAAGCAGGACAGTACGAGATTACCCTCACCGTCATGACCTCAGCGGAGCCAGCGCGCACGCTGCGCCGAAAATTCTATGTGCTCGATGCCGAGCATGAACGGATGTATCAGTGGGCGCGCCAGCGCGCCGACACGCTGCCCCTACTCAGCGCCGCAGTGTTCTATCAGATCGACCGCTACGAGGACGCGCTGCGCTGCATCGAGCGCGCAGCTCAGAAATACCCCAACGATGAGCGTGTCAGCAAGTGGCGCAAGGTGATTCAGACGCGCATCGACACGCGAGTCGGTGAGTTTAGCGAGTATTGAACGGAAACGCAACAACAAAACACACAAGATTCCT
>CAYYCA010000244.1:0-3849 GCA_964470265.1 uncultured Fimbriimonadales bacterium
TCGGCGTCCCCGCCGACGAAGCCCCTCGCCGTCGCGTCGGCGTCCCCGCCGACGACATCCCTTGAAACGGTATAATCCCCGCCATGCAAGAGCGTGAGCAGTGGTTCCAGCAGCTTCTCCAGAAACTGGAGGAGAACCCAGACGATAAGGTGATTCTACGCCTGATGCTAATGTACGGGCGTCGCCACGAACGCGGCACTGTGCTGCGACTGGACTGGCAGCTGCTGGCGGATGCGCTCGTTGACCTTTTGCATGCGCGGCTAAAGAAGCACCCCACCTGCAGCCTTGTGTTATCGGGCGGCAAGACCCCCGAAACGCTCTATTTACTGCTCGGCACGCGCCATTATCAGCGCGCGCTGGACTGGACGCGCGTGCATCTGTTCTGGGGGGATGAGCGGTATGTGCCCCATGACGACCCGCGCAGCAACTACTATCTGGCGCACGAGGCATGGCTACGAAAAGCGAACATCCCCCGTGAGAACCTCCATCCGATGCCGACGCATTACCCCGACCCTGAGGAAGCCGCCCGCGCCTACGAGGCGGAGCTGCGCGCCCATTTCGGCGCAGACGCGCCATTCCCGCAGTTTGACCTCGTGTTGCTTGGAATGGGCGACGACGGACACATCGCCTCGCTATTTCCGGGCGATCCCGCGCTGGAGGAGACGACGCGCTGGGTCGTTCCGAGTCGCGCGCCCGCCGAGCCGCGCCAGCGACTCACGCTCACCCTGCCCGTGCTGAACGCCACGCCCCGATTGTGGTTTCTGGTGTCGGGCGGCTCCAAACGGGCGGCTATCGAACAACTGTTTGCCTCGGATGCATCCAGCCTGCCCGCCGCGCAGATTACGCCCGAAGTGGAACGGCTCTGGTGGCTGAGCGAGGAACTCTACACGATTGCCGCCGCGCATTCGGAAACATGGTACACTTAACGGGCGTCTAAACACGCGAAGGAGGGATGGGACGCTGTGGGGGAACTTTATCGACCGCCTGCTCGTATTCCCCTGTGATGGAGACGGCGATGACCCACACGGCAGTCGCTTACCGAATGGAAGACCGCTTACAGCGCGAATTCGACGAGCTGGTTTACCGACACTACCAGCAAGCGTACAACACTGCCTACCGCCTGACGGGGAACGCCGCCGACGCTGAAGACCTCGTGCAGGAGGCGTTTCTGCGCGCCTACCGATTCTTCGACCGCTACGACCGCAGCATGCCCTTCATGAACTGGTTCAATCGCATTCTGACGAACCTGTATATCGACGAGTATCGGCGTCGGGGGCGTTTGCGCACAGTCTCCATCGACGAAACTTTCAGCAGCGCGGAAGACAGCGAGGAGGGCGCCGCCTTAGACCTGCCCGATCTCGCGCCCGACCCGCTCGAACTCGCGCTGAGCAAAGAGTATGTCGAGGCAATCCACGAGGGACTGCAGTATCTGTCCCCCGAGTTCCGCGCCGCCGTCGTCTTAGCCGATATGGAGGGCTACTCCTACGAAGAAATCGCCGAAATCATGAACACCTCCATCGGCACGGTGCGCTCGCGCATCCATCGTGGACGCAAGCAGTTGCGCGACCAGATTAAGAAACGCCATCCGAACCTTTTTGAGCGAGGTGACCTGAAATGAATTGCCGCTATGTGCAGTCTCGCCTTTCAGCGTATCTGGATATGGAGTTGTCGGGAGCAGAGCAACAGCAGATACGAAGCCATTTAGAGCAGTGCATCGAGTGTTCATGGGAATATGAAAGTCTGCGTCGCACAAAACAATTACTGAGACAAATGCCCGTCGTGGTTCCTACTTCTGGGCCAGAACAGATTTTATTGCGCGTGCGTCATTCGACGCCGGCGCCGCGGCGGGCGGCTGTCTTCAACTGGCGTGCGCCTCGCTGGTGGCAGTATGCAAGCGGTTTCGCGCTCGTAGCGGCGTTTATGCTCTGGAGCCGGTCTGAAGACCCCACTCAAAACGCTGATGCACTGACCCCAACAAACCTCACCGCTTCCTCTCCGATTTTCGCTTATCCTATCTCACCCGACCTCTCTTCTGCTTATCGACCTTCCTCGCTGTTTTTGTTCCGCCGCTCCGCTAATCCCATTACTGAACCTGCTCTCATGCCCAGCGTCTCTTATTCCGTCGATCCGATGCTGGGCTATCAACCTGTAAACGACTGGAGCAGAGTCCTCGCGGAACCGAGAATGGTCGAGATACAAAGATAGGAGGTTGGAACGCATGGTCAAACGCTGGCATCTGCTTCTGGGTCTGGGTGTGTTGATTGGCGCAGCCGTTACCTATGTGGCGGTGCAGGGCGGCGCGATTGCTCAAGAGCGCGCTGTGGTTTCTTTCACGCCCCAGGAACGCGCCACGCTGACCAGTCTGGAGTCGGCGTTGACGCGCATCGCCGAAACGGTGCAGCCGACGGTGGTGCATATCCGCGCCACGCGCCAACTCGCGGCTCGTCCCCGCGACGAGATGGAAGAGTTCCTGTTCGAGTTTGGACGCGGGCGGATTCAAATCCCGCAGCCGCGCGTGGAGGGTCAGGGTTCGGGCGTAATTATCCGCAGCGACGGCTACATCGTCACCAATGACCATGTAGTCGGCGGCGCGACCGATGTGGAGGTGACCTTCTACGACGGCACGAAAGCGAAGGGCGAAGTGCTGCGCGCCCCGAGCGCGGATATTGCGATTATCAAGGTCGACCGCAAGAACCTGCCCGTCGCCGAGCTGGGCGACTCTTCCACAGTCAAGCCCGGACAGATTGCGTTCGCGATTGGCAGCCCCTTCGGGCTGGAGAACACGCTCACGATGGGAATCATCAGCGCGGTCGGACGACGCGAGGTGATCCCCGGCGCAGGGCGCACCCGTTTCTATACCGATTTGATTCAGACCGACGCCGCGATTAATTCGGGCAACTCGGGCGGTCCGCTGGTCAACTCGCGCGGCGAGGTGATCGGCATCAACACGGCGATTGTCGCAGGCGGGCTGACGGGCGGCAATGTCGGCATCGGGTTCGCCATCCCGATTAACCGCGTTAAAACCGTAGTGCAGCAGCTGCTGGAGAAAGGCTCTTATCGACGCGGCTACCTCGGCGTTGCGCTTACCGACCTGCCCGCCGATATGAAAGACGAACTGAAAGCCGAGCAGGGCGTGCTAATCCGCTCTGTGGAGCAGGACACCCCTGCGGCGCGCGCGGGCATCGAGCCGGGCGATGTGATTACCGAAGTGGACGGGACGCCTGTGAAGAACGAGAGCCACTTCCGCGAGATGATTGCTGACAAGGGTCCCAACGCGAAGGTGCGCCTGAAGGTGCTGCGCGACGGCAAGCCTCTCACAATAGAGGCGACGCTGGGCGTGCACCCCGAAGACGCCCGGGATACTGAAGCCGCAAGTGCGGAGCGTTCCGTTGAGAAAGGCGCGCTGGAGAAACTGGGCATCACGGTCGGCGAAACGCCCAGCGCACTGCAGCGCGAGCTGGGCAATACCCAGGGCGTCTATGTCCGCAGCGTCGCGCCCAACAGCCCCGCCGCGGGTGAACTGATGGAGGGCGATGTGATTGTGTCGGTCAACCGCACGCCCGTCAAAACCGTCGCGGAGCTGGAACGCGCGCTGAGCCAGGTTCCTTCGGGGCGCGCTGTGCGCCTGCGCGTGCTGCGTCAGGTGGACGGACGCACGATGGAAGTGCTCGTGATGTTCCGCATGCCTTGACAGAGGTTCGAGGTCTCTACGCCAACCGCGGGGAGGAAAAAACCCTCCCCGTGAGTTTATAATAAAATAATACCAACTGAGGTTTCAAGTGTTGCCAATCGTCGGCGGGACGCCGACGCTACGCGTAGCGCGTTCGTAGCGTCGGCGTCCCGCCGACG
>CAYYCA010000245.1:0-3784 GCA_964470265.1 uncultured Fimbriimonadales bacterium
TCCCGCCGACGATTGGCACTACTTGAAACCTCAGTTGGTATTACTCCGCCAGAATCGGGCTGAACAGGTCTATCCCGTCCCGCGTGCGGTAGAGCCGCTGCAGCGTCGTCCAATGTAGGCGCGGGGCAAGCGTGTTCATCAACTCTGCCAGTTCCGACTCGCTGACGGGCTGTTCGGCGACATAGCGGGCGCGGAACCAGTTCAGCAGGTAGCGTTCGTCGCTTGAGTTCGCCTCCAGCGCGACGCCGCGATTGGAAACCGCTCGCAATCGCAGGCGACCTACTTGCACGGGCAAGTTTGTCGGCGGCTGCAGCGCGTGGAAGAAGATGTCCACGCCCACGGTCTGCCAGCCTTCGTTTTCGGTGGAGCGCGGCGGGAGCATCGGCGTGCGGTACGGCTCTCCGACAGGTTCGTTCTGCGCCTGCACCTGCGAGCGCGGAGGCAGGTTGCTAATAATCGCTTTCGTGAACTCGCGCGTGTTTGCGTTGCCGCCTAAGTCGCGCGTCTTGATGCCCGACACGAGCGTATAGCGCAGTGCGTTCTCGATACGCTCCGCGTCGGCGTGTAAGCCCAGATGACGCAGCATCTGCACCGCCGAGAGGATAAACGCCGTCGGGTTCGCAATGCCCTTGCCCGCAATATCGGGCGCAGAGCCATGCACCGCCTCGAACACCGCGTAGCCGTTGCCGATGTTGCCTCCTGGCGCGACGCCCAGCCCGCCTATCAAGCCCGCGCATAGGTCGCTCACGATGTCCCCAAACAGGTTCGGCAGCACCATCACATCGAACCGCTCTGGGCGCATCACGAGCTGCATGCAGGCGTTGTCCACCAGAATATCGTCGCTCTCGATGTCGGGATACTCCTGCGCGATTTCACGGAAGCACTCCAGAAACAGTCCGTCGGAGAGTTTCTGGATGTTCGCCTTATGCACGCAGGTCACTTTGCGCCTGCCGAGCCGCCGTGCGAGGTCGAACGCGTAGCGAATCACGGCTGACGAGCCGGGACGCGAAATCAGGCGCAGCGACTCCGCCACATCGGGGGTCTGCCAGTATTCCACCCCGGCGTAGGTGTCCTCGATGTTCTCGCGCACCAGAATCAGGTCGATGTCGTTATAGCGGGTCTGCACGCCGGGAATAGAGCGCGCGGGGCGCACATTCGCGAACAGTTCGAACGCCTTGCGAATGGCGACATTGATGCTCCGATGCCCGCCGCCGATGGGCGTGGTGGTCGGTCCCTTGAGCGCGACGCGATTGCGCCGAATTGATTCGAGCGTCGCTTCGGGGATAGGCGTGCCGAACCGCTCCAGACAGGCAAGTCCCGCGTACGCCTCTTCCCACTGAACAGGCACTTCGGCGGCGGCGAAAATCTCCACGACGGACTCGGCGATTTCGGGTCCAATCCCGTCGCCGCGAATGAGGGTGATGGTGTACATGCTGGGGAATGTTATACCCGTCTCCCCTCAAAAACAGGTATAATCCCCCCAGCCTGAGCAGGTTCAGGCGTGATACAAATACAGGAGGCAACGAGGCGATGAAGCCGATGACCATAGAACGAGCAAGTTTCCCGAAATTAGAGTTATTGCGTGTGATGATGTTGTCGCGGGAGGGCGACCGCCGCGAGGGAATCCTGATGCGACAGGGCAAAGGCTGGTTCCAAGTGCCCGGCATGGGGCATGAAGCAATTGCGGCGATTGCCTATCACCTGCGCCCCGACGATTATATTTTCCCGACCTATCGCGACCGTGCGCTGATGCTGGCAAGGGGCATGACCACGCGCGAAATCGCGTTGGACTTTATGGCGCGTGCAGGCTCCAGCTCCGAAGGGCGCAACATGCCCGCGCACTACTCCTCTAAAGCACTCAATGTGTTCTCGGTCGCTACGCCGACAGGGGCGCAGTGCTTGCCCGCTGCAGGAACCGCGTGGGGCATCAAACTGGCGGGCGACGACCGCGTGGTGGTGTGCAGCATCGGCGACGCCGCCACTCGGCAGGGCGAGTTCTACGAAGCCGTGTGCTACGCCGTGCAGGAGAAACTGCCCATCGTGTTCGTAGTGGAAGACAATCAGTACGGCATCAGCACGCCCACGCGCCACATGTTGCCCATGCGCCTGCACATTTTTGATGAACAGTTAGTATCTTATGTGAATGGTCGCTATGTATATGAGGTCTACGAAAAATCGGGCGAAGCGATTCAAAAAGCGCGCACGGGCGGCGGTCCCACGATTCTCTGGTGTGAGATTGACCGTCTGAGTTCGCACACCAGCGCGGACGACCACCGCGTGTACCGCTCCGCCGAAGAGATCGAGGCGATGTTCGAGCGCGACCCTATCCGCCTGTTCGTGGAGCAGCTCATCGCCGAGGGCGAACTAACGCAGGAGCAGTACGAGCAGATGCAGGCGGATATCGTGAAAGAGGTGGACGCGATTTATCAGGAGGTGGAGCGCACGCCGCTGCCTGACCCGGCGCATGTGTTAGACCACCTGTACGGCGAGCCGCCTGCCGCCTACAAGCCCCTACCGCTGGAAGTGGAGAGCGAACCGACCACGATGGTGGCGGCGTTCAACCGCACGCTGCACGCCGCGATGGAGACTTTTGATAACATCGTCGTGTTTGGCGAGGATATCGAAGACCCCAAGGGCGGCGTGTTCGGCTTCACGAAGGGGCTGAGCAGCAAGTATCCTGACCGTGTGCGCAACTCGCCCCTGGCGGAGGCGACGATTGTGGGCACGGCGGTCGGCTTGGCGGCGATGGGCTACCGCCCCGTGTTCGAGATTCAGTTCATCGACTTTATCACGCCGGGCTTCCATCAGCTGGTGTCGCAGATTGCTACACTGCGCTGGCGCAGCAAAGGTGAATGGAAGTGCCCGCTGGTGATTTACTCGCCCTACGGCGCGTACCTGCCCGCGGGCGGCATGTGGCACAGCCAGAGCAACGACGGCTGGTGGGCGCACACGCCGGGACTGCGCATCGCCATCCCCAGCACGCCCGAAGATACCGCTGGGCTACTCTGGGCGGCGATTCAAGACGACGACCCGACGCTGTTTTTGATACCGAAGCACATCTTCCGCGTGCGCCAGCCTGTGGAGGCGTACCGAGCAATCCCGTTCGGCAAGGCGGCAATCCGGCGCGAAGGTTCGGATGTCACCGTCGTCGCATGGGGCAACACGCTGGAGCTGGCGTTCCAAGCTGCCGAGCATTTCGCGGGGCAGGGCGTCTCGTTGGAGATTATCGACCTGCGCACGCTGGTTCCCTGCGACTGGGAGACGATTGAGCAGTCGCTGGCGAAAACGGGGCGGCTGGTCGTGATTCACGAGGACAACCGCACCTGCGGCTTCGGGCAGGCGATTATTACCGAGATGACCAGCGTGCCTGACCGATTCAACCTGTTGCTTGCGCCGCCGCAGCTGGTCGCCCGCTACGATGTGCATATCCCGTTCTGCCCCGAGCTGGAGTATGCTGTGCTGCCTGACCTGCCGCGCGTGATCCAGGCGATTCAGACCACTTTGGAGTAATGCGCAAGTGGGCGATTGGCTGCGCCGTGCTGATAGGCGTATGGATTCTGTTAGTCGCGGGCGTGCTGGGCTGGTTCCTGCGCACGCCCGACATCCAGACTCCGCCGCGCGAGTATCCGCCCAACAACGCCTACGACCAGTACCGCACAATCGGCGAGGCGATGCGGCGGTGCGCCTACACAAACTACGCACGGGCAACTATCCCGCCTCGCTGGAAGCGTTGCAACTGGGCGGGATGATTATATCAACTGAGGTTTCAAGTAGTGCAAGTCGT
>CAYYCA010000246.1:0-3778 GCA_964470265.1 uncultured Fimbriimonadales bacterium
TAATCGTCGGCGGGACGCCGACAATTTCCCATTTAGCAACCCTGCCCGAACGCGAACAGCACCATCAGCAGATCCGCATCATCTACGACGCCGTCGCGGTTTACATCGGCTTGGGAGTCGCTGGAGCCGAACGCGAACAGCACCATGAGCAAGTCGGCGTCGTCGATGACCCCATCCTGATTCAGGTCGCCTGCCGTCAGCTCGAAGTTGAGCGCGACGAGGTCGCTGAGCGTCGTATTGCGCCGGGTGCAGAGCCAGACGCCGTTGGGCGTGCTAAGGCGCACCGTCGCCGCGCCCGTGAGCGCAGTATCAAACGCATAGCTGCCGTTCGCGCCCAGATTCAGGTCGACGGTCTGCTGCTGACTGCCCGCTTGCAGCACAAAGCGCACGGGCGTCCCCTGAGGGTTCGCTGCGCCTTGCAACACCACCTGTCCCTGCACGCGAACGGGCGCAACCGTGAGCGTGTTGGTGGAAAACGAGGCGGCGTAAGTGCTGTCGCCGTCGAACTCCACGCGCAGGGTTTGATTCCCCGTGGGCATACTGAGTGGAATTGTATAGTTCAGCGTCGCTGTGCCCGCGCTGTTGGTGGCGGCTGTGCCGACGACGGCGTTGTTCACCTTGAAAGTGAGCGTGCGCCCGCTGAGCGGGGCGTTGTCCAGCGTTCGACGCAGCGTCGCTTGCAAGGTAATCGTCTGCCCGCGCCGCCCGCTGACCATCGGGACGCTAATCGAAGTCGCGCGGCGCACCTGCATCGCCCCTGCGAAGAGACGGTCGTCCACCATGAAGTCGCCCGTATTAATCGTGTTGCTGTTGTTGCGGTCGTACCAGAGCGCAGTCAGCACATCGTAGGTTCCCGCGGCGGCGTCGCTGGGCACGAGAAAGAAGCGCGAGCGGTTGTTCGCGCCCTCCACGAGGCTCACCTTGAGGTCGCGCGGCGCATCGGAAATCCAGTTGCCCGTGCCGAGCCGTATCGACGCGCCCAGAATCACCTGAAAGTCGTGGGTCGCGCTGACAGTGAAGCCCAGCGTCGCCTGTGTTCCTGTGCGCACGGGGTTCGGAGCGACAGTGAGGTTCTGAATCGTCGCGACGCCGCCCTGTACGAGCTGATAGCCCCTAGGGGCGTAGTAGTGGCTCAGAATCTGTTGCCAGTTTTTGGTTCCGTAGCCGTGCAGGGGCGCGCTGCTGGTACACGCCTGACTGCTGGAGAGCCGTCTGCCCGTCGCCCAGCGCGCGGAACCCCACTGACACATCCCGCGCCCGTGTCCGTTGAGAGCAAAACCCGTACAGACAGGGTCGGCGATGCAGGGCCAGCTGCCGCCTGTACCCGAAAAGCCGTCGCCGCAGCCCGCGTTGTTGTTCTCCGCCGAGTATTCCGAGCGGGCGATGTTCCCCGCGCTGTTGAGCAGCACATAGCGCGTGGTGGCGTCCACCGCTGCGTTGCCGTTGGCGGTCTGATTGCCTGTGAACACCTGACACGAAGTGGAATCGCAGATATCGTAGCTGCTGTTGATGGGGCTGTATACGAACGAGACGGCGTAGCTGCGCACGGCGACCGCGCCCGCCTTGAGCGACTCCATCCCCGCGGGCGGGTTTTCACTACCGAACCGCACATTTCCCCAGCAGGCGTACCATTCGCTGGTAATCACGCCCTTGCAGTAGGTATCGAGCGTGTAGACCTCCACGCCGCCAGGGCAGTTCGTGCGCGTGGTGCAGTTGCGCCCGACTTTGATATATTTGGGCAATACAATCGGCGCGGGCGCGGCGGGGAAGAAGTCGCCCTCACCCCCCGTCCCCCTCTCCCACGGCGTGGGAGAGGGAGAGCCAAACACCCCCTCTCCCACGCCGTGGGAGAGGGGGGCGGGGGGTGAGGGCAACATCGGTTCTCTCTCTACCCCCACGCCGTGGGAGAGGGGGACGGGGGGTGAGGGCTGTTTCTCACACGCCTCACACGGCTGAGTCGGCTCGTTCTCGCGATGTCGAGGCGAGCGCATGTCGCGCGTCTCGATGCCATCCCCCGCCTCCATCGTGAGCCTATAAATCCAGTCGCCCTCGCTCCAGAGCTGCACCTGCTCCAACACCAGCGTTCGGTAGCCCGCTTTCTCAAGCGTTATTGTGGCGTAAGGCTGTGCCTTGCCCTGCAGGTCGTGGATGGGGAACTGGAGGTAGAACAGCCCGCGCGCGTCGGTGTGCGTCTCGCCTGCGTGGTTCAGCACGCGCACACGCACGCCCTCAAGCGGCTGCCCCGTCTGCTCATCTGTGACGAACCCCACCACAATCATCTGGTTCGGCTTGCGCTGCGCCCACAGGAATCGCCAGTCGGTTTCCACAGGCGGCGAAAGGGGATCCAGATAAAACCGATGCGGGGGCGTGGCGTCATGGACGACCAGCGTGACGGCGACCGCCTGATACCCCTCATAGAGCGCATAGAGCAGGTACTCACCCTCGGGCAGCAACGCCTGCAGACGCCCGTCGAACGCTGCGCGAAAACCATAGGTCTGTCCCGTCGCCTGATCTGTGAGCGTCAGTTCTGCAGGAAGCGCGCGTCCAGAGACCGAGTCATGAAATCGAAAATCCACCCACTGCTGCGCTGAAGCGAATCTCAGCGTCGTCAAAATCAGCAAGCTCAGAATCCCTTTCGTCGTCGCTCGCATGCCCTCATTATACCCCAGGTTCACTCGCCCACGCCCATGAACTCGTCCACGGTTCGAAAGATGTTGCCGTAGTAGCCCCATGCGAAGCTGATGAGCGCGATGCCGGAGGCGAGCAGGCTAATCAGGAACATCAGGCGCAGGAAGGCGCGGGGGAGCTGAAGCAAGTTGCTTTCGGCGCGTTCGCGATACCATGCCGCCAGCGTCTGCAGGATGTGGGGCAGGTTGCCGGTCTGCACGCCTGTGCGCGCCATCATAATCTCTTCAATCGGGAACAGCCCGGAGCGTTCCAGCGCGGCGTCGATATGGGCGGCTCCTTCGGCGCGTCCGAGGTCGACCTGCAGCAACGTCTCCGCCAGTGCGCGGTTCGGGATTGCACTTGCCGCCAGCGTATGCGCGGTCGCGGGGTAGACGCCCGCCTGCGTCAGACGCCCCAGATGAAACAGATACTGCTCCAGCGACTGGGCGCGGATCCAGTTGGCGTAGAGGAAAAAGCCCAGCCCGCTCAGGCGCAGGCGCGCCGCGAGCCGCTCGCTGCCCGAAACCAGATAGCCCAGCAACATCAGCGCGATGAGCAACAGCATCGCGGGCAAGCCATAGCGCAGGAACGCCTTGCCGAACCCGCCCAGAATCGCCTGCAGCGCGCTCATCGAGTCGCCCCCCATGAAATCGCGCAGCCCCCATGTGAAGCCAATCCCCAGCGGCGCAATCAAGGGCAGGAGCAGCACCGCATGCCACAAGCAACCCTGCGAAAGCAGCGACCAGCGGCGTACCGTGCGATGTTGCTCGTAGTACTCGATAAGCCTGTCCAACATGTCGGGGAGGTAGCCCCCTTGCTCCGCCGCGCGGAACGCACCCACCATAAAGGCAGGGAACAGGTCGGGGAACTTGCGCATCGAGTCGGAGAGGGCGACGCCCTGCGCGGCGTCGTGGGCGATTTCGAGGCTGGCGCGCTGGAGTCTTTTATGGGGCGTGCGCTGGCTCAGGCTCTGGAAGGCGTTCGCGGGCGTCATCCCCGCGTTGAGCATCGCACGCAGCTGCAGCAGCCACACCGCCATCGCATGCGGCGAGACGCGCGATCGCTCCCAACTCGTGGCTTGGGCGTCCCGCCCAAGCGTCGTCGGCGGGGA
>CAYYCA010000247.1:0-3775 GCA_964470265.1 uncultured Fimbriimonadales bacterium
CTTGGGCGGGGACGCCCCAGCCACGAATAGGTTGTGTAGCTTGGGCGGGACGCCCAAGCTACGGGTAAGAGTGTGTGCTTGGGCGGGACGCCCAAGCCACGGAAGGTTGGGAGCAAGGCGATGACAGTTGAAAAACTACTGGAGCGCGGGGAAGCAGCGATGCTTGTGCGCAACTGGGAGGTTCTGCTGGATTGCGCCCGTCGCTTGCAAATGGCGCGCCACCCGCAAGGGTACACCTTTCAGGCGTTCGCACAGCGTTCTCAGGGGCAACTGGATGCCGCCATCGAAACGCTCCGAAAAGGCGTCCGACAACTGCCTCGAGAAATGGAACTGCGCCACGAACTCGTCGAAACGCTCTTTCAGGCTCAGCGATACGCGGAAGTTCTGGACACCGTCGATGAGTGCTTGCAGCTGCCTTTCATCAGGGCGATAGATATTTTGACCTTGACAGGGCAAAAAGTACGCGCCCTCATGAGTCTACAACGCTACGAAGACGCGCTTCAGGTTATCGACCAGACCCTGCCGCGTGTGGAGCCAGAGCTTAAAGAGCTGCCCATCGCCTTGCTGAAGCCGATGCGCGCTTCAGTGCAAATCGAGATGCGCGACTTCGAGGGAGCAAGAGAAACCATCCACAACATGGAGACCCTGATTCAACAGTCCCCTGACTTGAAGTGGATGCTCCAGCATCAAATCTACACCCTTCGCGCTCAAATTCTGTATGAGGAGAAAGGCGATGAGGAGAACGCACGCAGGTTGGCGCGGGAGGCTCTTAACCTGCGCCGCGTGCATCCGCCCGCGCTTGCGCTCCTGTATAAACTAAGCCCGCCTGTAGAGGGAACCGTCTACACCTATCAAGTAGGCATCGAAAGCATGGTTCCAGAACCGGAAACAGGCGATTTTGCGCCTCGCGTTACAATCTACACCGTCGTTGCGCGTTCGGAGGAGGAGGCTAAGCAACTGGCGCTCGCCTATGAGACGGACGCCGATGAACGCAGCATCGATGTTTTCCTATGTGAACAGGTAGGCGAGAGCCAGAATGCGCCCGTGGGCGTGCTGGACGCCTATGAGGAATTCGTGGATGACCTGGAGGAAGAGGAGTAAAACGCTATGCGAATCTTTCGGAGCCTGATTCTCGTTGCGATTGTCGCACTGTTTGGGTTTCTGAGCGGCGTGGCGTTGATGGAAGCGCGTGAGGCGCAGCGACGCCCGCGCATCGCCGAAAGCGTGGACGCCAGGCGATTCCGTCTGTTCGATGCCGACGGGAATGTGCGCGCCGAGCTCGGTATGCCGTTCGGCGAGCCTGCGCTCTTTTTGTACGATTCCAAAGGCAAGGCGCGGGCGTGGATCCTATTAGATCGCGAGGGCAACGCCCGAATCATGTTCGTTGACCCCGAAGAGCAGACGGTCTGGACCGCGCCGCCGATTCAGACCCCGCAGCCGAAAGGGGAATGATCCGCGGTGTCGGGATTGACCTCGTGGAGATCGAGCGCATCGCCCGCGCCTGCGCTCGCCAGCCGCGCTTCGTGGAGCGAATCTTGACGCCCGCGGAGCGCGACTACTGTTTGAGCCGACGCGCGAACCCGTACCCGCACATCGCAGGCAGGTGGTGCGCCAAGGAGGCCATCGCGAAAGCCGTCGGACGCCCCCTGCGCTGGCAGGAGGTGGAGATTCTGCCCGACGCGCACGGCAAACCTGTGGTACACTTACACGGCGCGAGCGCACAACAGGTGGGCGACGGCGAGCTGCTGGTCAGCATCACGCACACGCGCACGCTGGCGCAGGCAATCGCGCTCTGGATTGACCGCCCATGAAACGAATCGCGATTCTGGTCTCGGGTCCGTCGCGCGGCAGCAATATGCGGGCGATTATCGAGGCGTGTCGGGACGGACGCATTCCTGACAGTGAGGTGGTCGCCGTGATTGGCTCGCGCGACGACGCGCCCGCGCTTCAGAACGCCCGCGCGCTCGGCGTCTCGACGGCGGTAGTGAACCCCCGCGAGTTCCCCGAACCCGACATGTACGGCGACGCGCTGCTGTGGGTGCTGCAGAAGGCGCAGCCTGACCTGATTTGCCTCGCGGGCTATATGCGCCTCCTGCCGAAACAGGTTGTGGAGGCGTATCCCCTGCAAATTCTGAACATACATCCTGCGCTCCTGCCCCTGTTCGGCGGCAAAGGAATGTACGGGCTAAAAGTGCATGCCGCCGTGCTGGAGAGCGGAATGAAGGTCACAGGCTGTACCGTGCATTTCGTAGACGAACAGTACGACACGGGACCGATTGTGCTGCAGCGGTGTATCCCTGTGCTGGACGACGACACGCCCGAAACGCTCGCCGCGCGCCTGCTGCCTATTGAACATGAGACCTACATCGAGGCGGTTCGGCTCTTTGTGCAGGGTAGGCTGCGCGTGGAGGGCAGGCGCGTCAGAGTGGTCGAATGAAGATATTGCGGAAGCGCAGGGGCGTTCCGTGCGCCTGCAGCCAGATGCGCCCCTCTTTCGGCAGCGGCGCGCTTTTGTCCCAGTAGCTCTCCAGCGGCGTGTCGTGGACGACCAGCGTCTCGTTGAGCCAGACCGTGACGCGGTCGCCCAGCATCAGGATACGGAAGCGGTTCCACTCGCCGGGCGGGTTATCGGCTTTGGTTAGGGGGTTGCTGCGGTGGCGTTCGTTATTGAACAGCCCGCCGGAGCCGTCGGGGTTGTCCCAGATTTGCACCTGCGGCGTGTCGCGCAGGTAGATGCCGCTGTCGCCGCCGCGCTCGATGTTCCAATCGATCCAGAGTTCGAAGTCGCCGTAGGCGCGCTCCGTGACCAGATGGACGCCCTGCCCATCGAAGACGAGTTCGCCGTTCTCCACGCGCCAGTGCTTGAGGTGTTCGGCGTTCGCTTTTGCCTGCGCCTGCTGGCGTTCGGCGTCGGTCATTCGGCTCATTTCGGGCGGGTCGGCGTACCAGCTCTGCCAGCCCGTCAGGTCGCGCCCGTTGAACAGCGCAGTGAAGCCGTCGGGGGGCTGATTGAGTGGGCGGTCGGAAGGCAGCTCGCGGATGCGCAGGTTGCGGAACTCCACACGCCCGTTATGCTGGATGAAGCCGATATGACCCTCCTCGCGCAGGAAGCCGGGGCGTTCGCGCAGTAGTTCGCGGTCGCGAATCGTGTTCAGGTCGACATCGATGAGCGTCTCGCCGTTGAGAATCGTCTGCACGCGCCGTCCCTGACAGCGAATGTGGATATGGTTCCACTCGCCCGCGGGTCTGGCTGCGCTTTTGCGGGCGGGGTACACCCCATAAATCGCTCCGCAGACGCGCCGCAGGTCGGTTTGCAGATGTCCGCCGTCGTCCAGAATCTGGATTTCCATGCCGTAGCGCGAGGACTGGAAGCCAATCGGCGCGCGGAGGGCGATTCCGTTATTCGCGCCCTCGCTCACGCGGAACTCCAGTTGCAGTTCGAAGTCGCGATAAGTGCGTTTGGTCATCAAGCGTCCGCGTCCGTCGCCTTCAAAAATCAGGGTTCCGTTCTCGATGCGATAGGTGGGCAAGCCGTCGCGCTGCCAGTCGGTTTCGTTGAAGGGAAGGGGACGCCACTCGCTTTGGGCAGGCAACGCGCCCGATGTCGTGAGCAGTGCGATCCCCGTTAGTGCTATGGATGCCCAAGCGCAGCGTGCTGACCGCCTCATAGGGGAGAGATTCGACTGGTTTGGGCTTTTCCCTCTGGGCTGATGATAAGTTCCTCAAAGGTGAAATCGTCTCCAAACTGTCGTGCAGGACTGAGTAAACCCCCTCC
>CAYYCA010000248.1:0-3772 GCA_964470265.1 uncultured Fimbriimonadales bacterium
CGTAGCGTCGGCGTCCCCGCCGACGATTCACGACATCTGAAACCCCGCTTGGTATCATTCCGAGCCGAAGGCGAGGAACCCTGGTGAAACGTCAAGTAGCAACTTTGTTAGCGTATGGTAAGCAGTTGGTAAGCAGTCGTGTGAGAATTGAGGCAGTTTATACCGAAAATCGAGTCAGCGCTCCAGCAGGAGCGGGGAGAGGATAATCGATGACCTCGCGCGAGCGGATTGAACAGGCGATTATCGGCGGGGAAGTTGACCGCCTGCCGTATTGCTTTTGGTACCACTTTCGCACGGAGGCGTGGTTCCCGCAGGCGTTGCACGCCGAGTACCGCGCCCCCGCCAGCGAGCAGGTGCTGCAACACTACATCGACGGCATGAGCCGCGCCACCTACGAGTTCTGGCGACGCTACCAGCCCGACATCCTGAAAGTGATGCACGACATCCCCTACGAGACGCCCACGGGCTTCTCGTTCGTGCATACCGCCGACGACTGGGCGAAACTGTCGCCGCTGGAGCCAGATCGGGGGCACTTCGGGGCGCAGATTGAGATGCTCAAACGCCTACGCCAGATGGTTCCTGAAGAGGTGCCCATTATCGAGACCGTGTTCAACGCCTTTTACTACGCAAACAAGCTCTGCGAGGGCAAGTTGCTGGAGCATCTCGCGCTTGCGCCCGACGCCGTGCGAGCGGGTCTGGAGACCATTCAGGCGAACCTGCAACTCTACGCCCGCCTTGTGCTGACCGTGTGCGACGGAATTTACTATGCCGTGAACGGCATCGGCTCCGACGCGGCGCCGCGCCATGTGTATGAGGAGTTCTTCGCGCCGCTGGATCGGGCGTTTCTGGAGTCGGCGTCGGACGGCAGGCTGAATGTGCTGCACCTGCACGGCTACGGCGAGTTGTACGCCGATTTGCTGGCGGACGCTCCTGCGGCGATTGTGTGCTGGAGCGACCGCAGCACCACGCTGAGCCTTGTGGAGGGCAAACGGCTGTTCGACCGCTGCGTGATGGGGGGGCTGAACGAGATGGAATTGCCGAAAATGTGCCGTGAGCGCGTGTTCCAGCAGGCGCAGGAGGCGTTAGATAGCGTGGGTAGGCAGGGCTTCATCCTCGCGCCGGGCTGCTCGGTGCCAACGGACATTCAGCCCGACCTGCTGATGGCGATTCGGGAGTTTGCGCTGGGGACGCAGATATAATACCAATCGAGAGTTCAAGTAGTGCAAATCGTCGGCGGGACGCCGATGCTACGAAGGCGCTTCGCGTAGCGTCGGCGTCCCCGCCGACGATCCACTTGACGCCGACGACTCTTCTTCCTTGAACTACCCGCAGGCAGAACTACTTAGGCGTTCCCGCCGCGCACGGCTTGAGCAACCTGCCCCCCTCCGCTGCGCCTGCGCCCGACCCCATCAGTCCCCACTGATACTGAACGCGCACCGTGAGCTGCGGGTTATTCGTTTTCTCGAATAGCAGGCGCACTTCGGGCTGCTGCCTGCGCGGAAAGCGACGAATGTGGAGGGGCAGAGCGGGCGCTTTCGGCGGCTTGCCGTCTAAAAACGCCTCCAGCTTGAGGTCGCGAATCGCCGAGAGCGCGGTGTTATACAGCTTCAACCGCACCTCCTGTTCGCCCGACGGCAGGGTCGCGACGCATCCCTCAATCACCAGGTCGGCAGAGTCCAGCACGAGGTAGTCGGGCGGGATGGCGGGCTTGTTCGCGCCCGTGATTGCCCCGCCGCCGCTGATCCGATACGCCGCCACCAGCGACGCCGTGAACAGCGCCACAATCGCCAGCATCGCCGCCCAAATCCACACACTGGAACGCATCGACTCAGCCGTTCAACTCCGCCCGAAACACCTCGGGCTTGATAATCCCGATATACGGCAGGCTCCGATACTGCTGCCGCCAGTCCAGCCCGTAGCCCACCAGAAACTCGTCAGGCGCGTCGTACCCCTTGTACGCAATCGGAATGTCAATCAGCCGTCGATAGGGTCGGTCTAAGAACACGCACACCTTGAGGCTCGCAGGTTTGCGCCGCTCCAGATTCTTATAGATGTACGCTAGCGTCAGCCCCGTGTCGAGGATGTCCTCCACGATAATCACATGCCTGCCTGCAATCGGCTCGTCGAGGTCTTTCGTGATGCGCACCTCGCCTGATTGGGACTGCGGACCGTAGCTGGTAATCGCCAAAAAGTCGAGCGTGTGGGGGATGGTCAGGGCGCGGGCGAGATCGGTTAGAAAAAACAGCCCGCCCTTCATGACCGTGACGAGGTGGGGCGTCAGCCCTTCATAGTCGCGGTCGATCTGCCGTGCGATTTGCCGTACCTTGCGTTTGATTTTGCGCTCATCGAGCCACACGCGCTGAATAATCGGCGGCAGCTTTGGCTCGGGCAGCGTTAGCGTACTCACGCAATAAAGTGTACCATGCCTGTGGGCTTACTCCACAAACAGGTCGCCCACACGCACCTCGAAGCCGGGCAGAATCGGCTCGCCCTTGAGGATGTCGTCTTCGTTCAGCACCTGCACCTCGAGGTTTGCCGTGTACCGATGTACCTGCTTGTGTTCAGGGAACAGCAGCCACACCTCCTGCGTCCCCGACTCGAAGTATTCGGCGATTTTTTCTAGGATGTCGCTCGTTTTTTCGGAAGGCGAGATGACTTCCACGGCGAGGTCGGGTGTACCGTCGGCAAATCCAACGGGCGACTTGCCGTCGGGCAGCCGCTCCTTGCGCATCACCGACACATCAGGGGAGCGAATGTTGCCGCGAGCCGTGCGAAACCCTGTAGTTGAGTCGTAAACGATAGCCCAAGGCTTAGCAAAAGGGTGGACTTTTATCGTCAGTTCCACAGATATCTCACCATGCCGCGCTCCTATTGGCGCTTCCACAAGCCTCCCGTTGACCAGTTCGTATTTGCGCCCGTCGTCGGGGAGGTTCAGCAAATCCGCCTCCGTCCAGCGGCGCTTGCGTTTTGGCTTCGGTTTGGCTGTGGTGGCTGGCATGGCTCTCACCGATATAAGGATACCTTGAAGCAGCGAGTAAATAGTGCGACTCCTCGCTGCGCTCGAAATGGCGAGAATTTTGCTACGAAATCCCCTTGTCCCTCCGGGCGCAGCGGGGAATCTTGCGTTCAGCTAAACAGAAAGCCCCCCGTGCCTACGCGAAGGGGCGGGGGGCTTCGAAGCGAGTCACCCTTACTTGCCGCCGAACTTCTTGTAGGTCGCCTCGTCGACGAACTTGGTGAGCTTCTGCCCGTTGTACTCGGCTTTCAGGGCGTAGCGCACCTGCTTCTTGCCCGATTTGGTGGTGCGCTCATACTTCTGGGTCTTCACCTGATTGTCAGGTACATCGACCATCTTGCGCTCTTTCACGCTGTAGAATTGCATAAGCCTCCCTCCTATGGATGGATTCACAGGTTATCGAACCTGTGTTGCGCCTAATTTACCTGAGGGCATTCTCGATTCCTGCTAAACTTCGAGGGATTTTGGGGCAAATTTGCCCCGAATTCGGGCAAATTGCGCCTCAACTGTTTCTTGAAGAGACTATGTAGAGGGTCGCTCATAAGTACCTCAACGGTGAAACCGTCGCCTTTCCATGCCGTTCTGCCCCCCTCCTTCAGGTTCCCCCCGCTGCGCGAGGAGAACCGAAAAAAACTGCTCGGTTCCCCCTACGCAGTAGGGGGAACCTGAAGGAGGGGGTTCGATTAATCCCACACTGGTGTTGAGAGACTGTTTAAGAAATGGACGGCTGAAGCCGTTCCTGTGCAAACGAAGCCG
>CAYYCA010000249.1:0-3771 GCA_964470265.1 uncultured Fimbriimonadales bacterium
TGCGGGTGGAGAACCTGTGGGTGCTGTCGGAGGTGTTCGCGCAGATTGGGCGGTTCCCGACAGATGTGTTCGATCGGGTGCTGCGGCGCGTGTTTACCTATGTGTTGCCGATTGCGTTTTTAGCCACGATTCCGACGAAGGCGTTGCTGGGCAAGGCGTCGGCGGGGTTTCTGGTGTTTGCGGTCGCGTGGGCGCTGGCGTTTTTCATCGCAGGGCGGATGTTCTGGAAGTTCGCATTACGGAGCTACACCAGCGCGAGCTCGTAGTATCAGGTGGTTTGGGGTACATCGTCGGCGGGACGCCGACGCTACGAACACGCTTCGCGTAGCGTCGGCGTCCCGCCGACGATGTACCATGCTGGTAAAGCCCCCGTCAGGTATACTCTCCCCTACTTTGCTGGAAGGAGGTTGCGTTCAGTATGTCAACACAATATCGCTCTGGGACTATCTGCGTTCACGGCGGTCAGGAGGCAGACCCTGCGACTGGCTCCCGCGCCGTGCCCATCTATCAGACCACATCGTACCTGTTCGATAGCGTCGACCACGCCGCGAGCCTGTTCGACCTCAAGACACCCGGCTTCATCTACACGCGCATTATGAACCCCACGCAGGGTGTTTTCGAGCAGCGCGTGGCGATGCTGGAAGGCGGCGTGGGGGCGCTGGCGGTCGCCTCAGGACAGGCGGCGGAGACGCTCGCGATTCTCGCCATCGCCGACACAGGCGACGAAATCGTCTCTACCACCAGCCTCTACGGGGGCACTTACAACCTGTTCAAATACACCTTCCCCCAGAAGTTCGGCATCAAGGTTCACTTCGTCGACCCGCGCGACCCCGACAACTTCCGCCGCGCCATCACGCCCAAAACCCGCGCCCTCTATATCGAGTCTATTGGCAACCCCAAGCTCGATGTGCATGACTTCGAGGCAATCGCCAACATCGCGCACGAACACGGCATCCCGCTGATTGTTGACAACACCATCCCGACGCCCGTGCTGCTGCGCCCGTTCGAGTGGGGCGCGGATATCGTGGTGCATTCCGCCACCAAGTTCATCGGCGGGCACGGCACCAGCATCGGCGGCGTGATTGTCGATTCGGGCAAGTTCAACTGGGACAACGGCAAGTTCCCCCAGATTACCGAACCCGACCCCACCTATCACGGCTTGAACTTCCGTGAGGCGTTCGGCGAGATGGCGTATATCATCAAAGTCCGCGCCCAGCTCCTGCGCGATTTGGGACCCGCGATTTCACCGTTCAACGCCTTCCTGTTCCTGCAGGGACTGGAGACGCTCCACTTGCGCATGGAGCGGCACAGCCAGAACGCGCTGCGCGTGGCGCAGTGGCTCAGCGAACACCCCAAAGTCGCGTGGGTCAACTATCCCGGCTTGCCCAGCAGCCCCTACTACGAACTCGCCAAAAAGTACCTGCCGAAAGGACAGGGCGCGATTGTCGGCTTCGGCGTGAAGGGCGGCTACGACTCGGCGGTGCGCGTGATTCAGCATGTGCGCCTGTTCTCGCACCTAGCGAACATCGGCGACGCGAAGTCGCTGATTATCCACCCTGCCAGCACCACGCACCGTCAGCTCACGCCCGAACAACAACAGGAGACGGGCGTCACGCCCGACTTCATCCGCCTGTCGGTCGGCATTGAGGATGTGGAGGACATCCTCGCCGATCTGGAGCAGGCGCTGGCGCATGCGTGATTTGCCCTGCCCCTCTCCCACGGCGTGGGGGAGGGGGGAGCGGGCAGCGTCAGCGAGTATACTATCGCGTGTTTTGGGAGCGTTCACGGTGGGCGTTTTGGGCGGGCGCGCTCGGCGTGCTGATTCTGGTCGGCGCGCTCTATGCGCAGACGCTGGACTTCAAGTTCGTCTGGGACGACGATCAGATTATCTACGGGCGCGTAGACTACCAGTCGCCGTCCCGCTGGCTGGAGGCGGTGCGCCAACCGCTCGATTTCTCCCCGAACTACTTTCGCCCGCTCGCGCTCAGCAGTCTGCTCGTTCAAATCTGGCTCTGGAAGGACAATCCCGCGCCCTTCCATGCCGCAAATGTGCTGATTCACCTGCTGAATACGGCGCTGGTGATTGCGCTGGGCATGCGCCTGCTGACGAGTCGTGGTCTGGCGTTGCTGGCGGGCGCGCTGTATGGCGTGCATCCTGCGCTCATTGAGAGCGTGGCGTTCGTCTCCTCGCGCTACGACCTGACGGCGACGCTGTTGCTGCTGCTTGCGCTGTGGCTGGAGGGGCGTCTCGCGGGCAGGGCGCGGATTCTGGGCGTGAGCCTTGCGTTTCTGGGCGCGCTGCTGTGCAAGGAGATGGCGCTGATGTTCCCGCTGGTTCTTCTCGCGTGGCAGCTGGCGCAGGGCGGGAACGGCTCGGTAAAAGCGCGACTCGCGCGCCTGTTTCGCACGGAACGCGCCCTGTACGGCGCGCTGGGAGTGACCCTAATAGTCTATTTCGGGATACGCTACGCCGCGCTGGGCTACCTGTTCACTGCGCCGATTGGAGACGCGCAAATTGAGGCGGGGACGCCCCTGCAGCATTTGCTCCTGATTGGACGTACGCTGACCACGCTGACGACGCTGGCGTTCGTCCCGTTTTTCAGCATCACGCCCGCGCACCATTCCGAGTTGCCTGTACCCCTCAGCGACGGCAGGGCGTGGGCGCAGCTGGGGATGGGGGTTCTGATACTGCTGGGAGTAGCGTACGCAGTGTGGCGTCGTCCAGGCGCAGGCTGGCTCTTCGCGGCGGGGTTAATCAGCCTGTTGCCCGTGCTGAACATTCGCCCGCTGGAGTTTGCGTACGGCGTGTTCACGGCGGAGCGGTTTCTGACTTTTCCACTGGCGTTGGCGTTGCTGGGGGTGTTGCGATTGCCCTCACCCCCCAGCCCCCTCTCCCGCACGCGGGAGGAGGGGAGTTTTGCGCTCCTCTCCCACGCTGTGGGAGAGGGGCTGGGGGTGAGGGTGCTACTACTCCTCTGGGGCGCCGCCCTGCTCATCACCACCGCCTACAACCTCCCGAACTGGCGCGACCCGGAGCGGTTCTGGCTGTGGCTCACGACCGCCTCGCCGCACTCGCCGATTGGGTTCAGCAACCTGTCCGATCTGTATAACAAGACGGGCAGGCATGCCGACGCGCTCGAATACGCCGAAAAAGCAATCCAGATTGCCCCGCGCAGCGGGATGGGCTATGTGAACAAGGGCGTTGCGCTGCTGCGCCTGGGCAACCCCGACGAGGCGATTGCCCTCTTTCGCAGGGCGACGGAGATCGAGCCAAGCAATGTCACGGGCTGGAATAACCTCGCTGTGATGCTTTCCGAGCGAGGCGAGCATGACGAGGCGGAGCGCATCATCCACCAGCATGTGCTGGGCAAGCCCCCCCTGTTTATGGGACATCAGGCGCTGGGACTGATTTACATCCGCCGCGCCCGCTTAGACCTCGCCGAAGCCGAGTTCCGCAAAGCGTACGCGCTGATGCCCAACCCTGCAGGCTCCGTCGCCGACGATGGGCTGAAGCAACTACAGACCGCCAGCCGGTGGATTGCCGCCGCCCATTACTGGATGAATCGGGGCAATCTGGAGCTGGCGGAGCGACATCTGCAGGCAGCGGCGCAGCGCGACCCCGATAGAATCGCCTACGGCATCGCGATGGGACGCCTCCGCATCCTGCAAAAACGCCCCGCCGAGGCGCAGCAGTTCCTGCGCGAGGTTCAGTCTTGGGGCTACAGCGACGCAACGGTCGTCGGCTTACTCAACGAGGCGGCGCAGATGCTC
>CAYYCA010000250.1:0-3765 GCA_964470265.1 uncultured Fimbriimonadales bacterium
CGCCTGATGTTTGTCACTTCGCTGAAAAAGCACAGTATATAGGGGTGCGCTGTTTTGCCAACGCACAATATATCGCATAAAACGCGCAAATTGACAAACTTCAGTCGACGGCGTCCCCGCCGTCGCTCTACTAAGTATGCTCCCTGACGCCGATGGCGGGGACGCCATCATACCGAAAGGGGTGGCTCACACTCGAGTCGCGCGTTAGCACCCCTGTCCAAAGTTGAACAGCACCGTCAGCAAATCGGCGTCGTCTATGATGCCGTCGCAGTTCGTGTCCACACGCCCCAGATTCTGCCCCGCCTGCCCAAAGGCGAACAAAACGGCAAGCAAATCGGCGTCGTCGATGCAGCCGTTCTCGTCGACATCGCCGTTGTGAGTAATGCAGGTCGCCGTGTCCAGCAGGAACGCTTCTGTGCGTTGCGTGGCGGCGTTGTAGCCGCGCCCTACGATGAAGCGTCCATCAGGAGAAACGGCGTTAGCCGATTCCAGACGGGAGCCGTCAGCAAGTAGGGATGCATAGACGGTGTTCAAGTTCTGCATACCTGTTGCCTGCGTCCAGCGGTAGGCGCGTCCGTCGGAGCTGCCGACGACGATTGCGCCGTCGCCTGACACGCCATACGCAATGCTGCCGTCCGCGCCGCTCATGGGCAGCCAGCCCAGATTCTGCGCCTGCCCATCCACCCAGCGAATGCTAATGCTGGGACTGACGCCGTCGTCCGGATAGGCGTAGCCGACCACGACGCTGCCGTCTGAGGAGGCGGCGAACGCCCAGCTGCGACGGTAGCCCGGTATGGCGGCGAGCTGCTGAATCGTAGTGTTTACCCAGCGCACGGCGCGTGCTTCGGGGAACCCCTGACTGGGGAAGAACGCCGCGCCGACGACCACGCGCCCGTCGCCCGAAACGCCCCACGCCCGACTGGCAATCGCCCCCGACAGCGTACCCAGATTGCGAATCACGCCGTTGTCCCAGCGCACCGCCGTAAAGTTCGAAAACCCCCAGGCGTGCCCCGAAATGACTGAGCCGTGCGCGGAGACGCCGTAAGCTTCGCTCCAGAGGACGCTCGTCAGCGCGCCCAGCGAGGTCATCTGTCCGTCGCGCCAGCGAAAGCCGAACAACCGCCCCTGAGCGTCGCTGGTATAGCCCACGAGCGTCCGCCCGTCTGCTGAAATCGCTGTGCCAAACGAGAGTGCGCCGCCTAAATCGCCCAGATCCTGCATCCCGTCCTCGCGTGTCCATCGAAAGGCGCGGGGCGAGCCAATATTCGAGGTTCCTACAACGACTCTCCCGTCCGCTGAAACGCCGGTCGCCTCACTCTGATACGCGCCGGGCAATACACCCAGCCATGTCAGCGACTGGGCGACGCTCAGCGCCGTCGTCGCCAGCGTCGCTGAAACCGCGAACGCGAACCGATACTGTCCGAACTGCGCCATCATCGCCTCCTGAACCAGCGATTTTCATGGCTATTATAGCCCAGCTTGCTACCTCTTTGGGTAAAGTAGACAAGCTTCCTCGCTCCGCTCGGAATGACAAGTTAGGGGGGTTAATAATAAACCGACCATTCCCCCCTCCTTGAGGTTCCCCTCTCGTAGCGAGGGGAACCTCAAGGAGGGGGGCAGAACATCCAAACAATCACGAGAGGCGAAGCAGTAGGTAGCAACATAGGCTATAATAAAGTGCGTCTTGAACCGTTTCAAGGCGCATGGAGGCGTACAATGCGCTGGTATGGACTGGTGTTGGTGGGCTTACTCTGGGCAGGCGTCTACGCCGACGACTTCGCGCACCCCGCAATCTACCGCGACTACCCCGCAGGACGCTGGGAAGACTGGTCATGGGCGAACCGCAATATGCAAAACCCAAACCCCGTGCGGTCGGGACAATACTCGATTCGCGTGGATTTCTACGCATGGTCGTCGATCTGGTTCAAGAATCCGGGCGGCTTCGTGGTGGACGGCTTCAGCCATCTGGAGTTCTGGGTGCATGGGGGCAGCGCGGGCAACCCCCGCTTTCACCTGGGGGTGGAAGTGAACGGTGTGGATCGCCCGCTCGTGCCGATTACCAACTTTATCAGCAATATCCCCGCCAACCAGTGGACGCGCATACAGGTTCCGCTGAGCGCGCTGGGCGTCAATCAAGGCGATCGCCTCACAGGAATCCACTTCCGCGAGTTTTCAGGGCAGAGCGTGCCCACTTTTTATCTGGACGACATCCGCCTGATTCGCGCGAATGTGAGCAACCGCGCGACCGCGACGGTGAACTTCCACGCGCCAGGGCGCACGATTACAAAGCCGATGCTGGGCGTCAACACCGCCTGTTGGGACTGGTTTCTCAACACGCCCGCGCGTCGCGACCTGCTCAAGCAGGCGAATTTCGGGCTGATGCGCTTCCCCGGCGGTTCCACTACTAACGAATACGACTGGCGCAACAACCGCAACAAGCGCACAGGCGATACCTACGGCACGAACACTGACGGCTTTTTAAGTGTGGCGAACGCGCTGGGGGTGGAGAAAATTATCTGCGTCAACTACGGCTCTGGGACGCCGCAGGAAGCCGCCGATTGGGTGCAGTACGCCAACATCCAGCGCAACGGCGGCGTGCGCTACTGGGCGATTGGCAACGAGAACTACGGCTCTTGGGAGCATGACACGCACCCCAACCGCCACGACGCGCACACCTACGCCCACTTCACGCGCGACGCGATACAGCTGATGAAGGCGGTAGACCCCACCATCAAGGTCGGCGTGGTCGGTCCGTTCACCGAAACCGAGTACCCGCAGCGGTTCTCGGTCACGAACCCCCGCACAGGGCAGTCGCAAAACGGCTGGACGCCCGTGTTGCTGAATCGCCTAAGCGGTCTGGGCGTCGTGCCCGACTTTTTCGATATTCACCACTACCCGCAGCAGCCCGGGCGCGAAGACGACGCCTTTTTGCTGGACGACCCGCGCACATGGGACGAGATTATCCCGCAGATACGCCAGATTCTGCGCGACTATTTAGGCGCGGCGGGCGAGAGCGTGCCCATCTTTCTCACGGAGAATAATTCCGTCGCTTACAATCCGGGCAAACAGACGACGAGCATAGTGAACGCGCTCTATATGGCGGATTCGTGGGCGCGAGCAATCTTGGCGGGCGCGGACGCCTATGTGTGGTGGGATTTGCACAACTCGGCGGAGGTGAACAATAACAATAGCCCCTTACTCTACGGCTGGCGCAACTGGGGCGACTATGGAATCGTGGCGGCAGGCTACCCACCCGGCGCAGGCGACCCGCTCAACACGCCCTACCCAACCTTCTTCGCGGCGCAGCTTATTACGCGCTTCGCTCGACCCGGCGACACGCTCATCACGGTAAACTGCGACAACCCGATGCTGAGCGTCTACGCCGTGCGCACACCGAACGGCAAGGGCAGGCTGCTGGTGATTAACAAAATGCGCAGCACGGCGATTACGGCGGAGATTCGCCTGCAGGGGCTACGCGCGGGCAACACCATCTACTGGCGCTACTACTCCGCGGCGCAGGATACGGTCAAAAGTAAGGGGATTGCCACGCGCACGATACAGGGCAACGGTCATCGCGTCCGCCACACCTTCCCGCCAATGTCGGTGAGCGTACTGGAGTGGTAAGCGCCTCAAAAGTTAAGTCGCTCCACAACGCGCGAAACGCGCAAGGTGCGACGGCAGGGATGCCGTCGCACCAGAGCGAGACGCTCTAATACCAACTGGGGTTTCAAGTAGCGCAAATCGTCGGCGGGACGCCGACGCTAC
>CAYYCA010000251.1:0-3761 GCA_964470265.1 uncultured Fimbriimonadales bacterium
ATTACTAAGGCGGATTTGCGCCAAACGGCGTCCCGCCCGATTCCAGAATCTGCTGGTTGCCTGGTAAGCTTTCGAGGCGCGGCGTCAGCACATAGACCTTGCGCCCGCGTTGAAGCAGCTCGCGACCGAGTTGGACGATATAGCCGTCGGGACGCGCCTCCACCACGATGACCGCGCCCGCCATGTAGCCGATGAGGGCGTCGCGATATTTCCCACTCGAGGCGACCCAGCCGTCGCGCGGGCGGAACGGGCTGATTGCCAGCGCGCGCTCGGTATCAAACTCCGCCTGCCAGATGCGCGCCTGCTTGAGCGGCTCCTTGCGCAAATCCTCGCCGAAGGCGCAGAGCAGTCCCCGCTCCAGCGCGAGGATGTAGGGCGCGCCGCGTCGCACGGCGCACAGCAACGCGCGTTGATAGGCGGGCTGCGTCCCGCTCACGACGGGCGTCAATCCCTGATCCAGCAGCGCGTTCGCCAGCGTCTCCAGTTCCTGCAGCCCCTGCGCCGAGACGGTATGCGACGCCAGCAGCGCGAAAGTCGGCTCCTCCAGCAGCGCGTGGTTCCCGTACAGGAACAACACGGCAGGCGGTTCAGGCATATCTTCCAACGCGGCGGGGTAGGCGGCGTCCTGAAAGCTCACCCAGCGCACACCGCAGCGCGTCAGGTGCGCCTCCAGCTGCGCCGTTTGTTCCAGCCATCGCTCCCGCTCCTCACGAATCGCCCGAACGGCGCGCGGGGGTAGCCCGTACTCTGCTCGGAGCGTCTCATCGGGCAGGCTCAGAACCTCATCGGGCGTCTCGCGGCGCACCTGCTGACGCTCCAGCGCGCGGCGGAGCGTTCTGCGTCCCACATCGGGCAGCAGCGTCAGAAACAGCAGCCACTGGCGGTCGGTCATGCCTGATAAGGCGTTAGACGCGCACGCGCCGATTCCTGTAGAGAGTAAAGCAGGAATCGGCTTCTGCGCAGCGTATTCTCTCACCGATGGCGCTGACGGGGGTACGGGATTCTGCGGAGGCGTCGCATGCGTGGTTCGACGGGCTGATGTTCTGGGGGGTGATGTATCGTCGCCTGTCGCTGCCGACGCTGCAGCGCGGGAGCTGGGGCTTCGCGTTGGTGGCAGGGCTGACGGGAATTGCGTTCCTGCCTGTGTTTGTGTTGACACAAGGGAACGCCGGCTCGCACTTCCTGCTGGGCTGGAGTGCGCTGATGCACCTGCTGGCGCGGGGGTGGGTGGAGCGTCGCCTGCCTGACCCGTCGTTTGCGAACGACCTGCGCACAGGCAACCTCGAGCAGCTGCGCCTGACGCCTCATACCGCGCATACGCTCCTGATTCAACGCGGGCTGCCCGATTTTCTCTTCCGTGCGCTCACGATGTGTCTTTGGCTGCCGCTGTACGCGCTGGTGGGGCGCGCGCTGGGGCTGAGTTTGCTGGACAGCGTCGCGCTCTGGACGCTGTTCAGCTTCGCGAACTATTTCGTGCTGGGGCTGGTTTCGATCGCGCTGTTGGCGTCGGCGTGGGCGGGGCTGCCGTGGCTGCTGGGCGGCGGGTTGCTGGCGTATGCGTTCCTGCTGGACGGCGGACGCACGCGCACAGCAGTCTCCAGCAGCGGGCTGTTCAGCGCGACGATTGCTCTGCCGATTCTGGGGCGCGTGCTGCTGCCGCCTCAGCTGGTCGTGGTCCTGCCCGACCTGCGGGGCTTCGCGCTGCTATGGCTACTCGTCGAGACGCTCCGTTTCGAGCGGACGGCGCGCTGGGTGAATAACCCCTCAGGCGTCTGGCGCTGGTTTTTCCTGATTCCCTGCGTCGCGCTCACTGCCTGGTGGGGGCTGACGGGCTGGCGGTTCAGTGGGGAATGGGGACTGAGCGGCGCGGAACAGACGCACTACACGGCAGTGGCGATGCTTCTGGGCGCGGGCTATCTGAATCTGCTGCTGCTCACGACGCGGCGTCAGGCGGAGCCGATTTTGCAGCCCCTGCGTGCGCACCTGCTGGAATCGGGGCTACTGCGCCTGTTGAGTCTGTCGCTGATGGGCGGTGCGCTGCTGGCGTGGGGCTTGCCGACAGGTTCGGGCGCGTTCTGGGCGGCGTTCCTGTGGCTTAGCGTGGTGGAGTGGCTGGGCGGCGCGTTCACGCGCTGGGGACTGCAGCGAGCGCACAGCCGCGCGCCTGCATGGGCGTACAGCGCGATTCTGCTGGGGCTTGCGCCTGCGCTCGTGTTCTGGATTAAGCCGTTGCACCCTGCGCTGGGCGCGCTCAGCCCGACCTACGCGCTGCTGATGGCGTCGGAGGCGTGGGCTATGGCGGGCGTCGCGGCGCAGCCGCCACTGTGGCTCTCTTTCGCCTTGCCGATTGCCCGCTATGCGCTGGTGCTGGGGCTGCTTGGGCTGGGCGCGACGGTGGGGCGCGCGGCGCAGCCCACTCCCCGCGCGGTCGCCGCGCTGCAGTGGCTCGCCCTGCCGCTCGTCTATCCGCTGCTGGACTGGCTCGCGCAGCGTCAGGCGAGCAACCCCGTCACGCGCCTGACGATTGCCGAGCGTCAGCCTCCTTTCGCGTTGCTATGGGGACTGACGGCGTTCGGGCTGGGGCTGATGGGCAACCCCGCGAACCCTTTCATCACCTTGGGCGTTATCCCGCTGGGCATTTTTCTGTGGCTCTGGGGGTATCACTCCACGGCGAAGCGCGTGCGCCGATGGCTCGACTCGGGCGAGTTGACCAGCGCGTTTCTCGCGGGGTTGAAGCCGTCGCAGATTTTCTGGGGCTGGGTATACGGCGCGTGGCATCAGCAGCTGCGCGTGATGGTTGCGGCGGTGGCTGGCGCGTTTCTGGGGGTGTGGTTGCGCCTGCTGTTCGCGCCGCCTGCATTTGGAGGGATGGGCATGGCAGGATGGGCGCTGTTCATTCTGGGGATTCAGGCAGGGGTCTATGTGGTGGGGCTTGCGCTTTGGTCGTGCGCGTGGCTGATTGCTGCGCCGTCGGCGATACGCGACCAGATTGCCCTGCCCCAACGCGCCGCGCCGTTGCTTACGCCGCGCGCGGCGGTCCTGGCGACCTTCTACAGCCTGCTGGCATGCTGCGCTCCACTCGCGCCGTTCCTGCTCGTGGGACTGCCCGTCTACGCCTCGCAAAGCACAATCGCGCTGCACAAACTCGCCCGCGCGCCTGGGGAACTTAAACGGTGATGTGGAATACTTAAGAATTGGGAACGGGCGAGACTATGTTAGGCAGGAACATGTCGTTGCAGGAACTGTTTGGGGAGCTGGTGGAACGCGCGTTTGCACTGTCGTTGCGCTGGGACGACCGGCAGGTCATGCGCTATCTGACGAATCTGCTGACCGAGTTCGCGCACATGGACAATCTCTATCGCCTGCGCGACCTGAATGGGCGACCGCTCCAGGAGGTTGCCGAGATGCTTTACTACGCCGACATTCGGCTTGGCGCGCAGTCGTTCTATCAGGAGCGCGAAGTGCATCGGCACATCGGCGACTTCACGCTGTTCTGGACGGGGGTGTATCCTGAGGCGTTGCCGCGCCTGCGCGCCTCGCTGCGTAAAGACCACCTGATTGACTATGTGAAGCAGGGGAAAGAGTCCTATCGGCTCGTGTCGCTGTTCGATATCGGCGAGTGGCGCGAGGAAGCCCCGATGTTCCGCCGCCTCTCGGAAAACTTCGAGGTCGCGATGCAGGGGTTGTACGCCGTGCGCCAGATGTGGGAGCAGATGGCGCGCGAGAGTTTCATGCAGTTTCGCAGGCGGGTGGAGGGGTAA
>CAYYCA010000252.1:0-3758 GCA_964470265.1 uncultured Fimbriimonadales bacterium
GTGCCCTGCACCTTATGTTCGCGGCGGGCTGGCAGACAGGGCACGCACGGGGGCGCGCCCCTACGGCGGGAGACCTCGCGACGCCGCTGCTTTCGGAGACGATTTAATCTTGGAGGGACTTAAGTCCCTCAAAGGTTAATCGTCCCCAAAACGCGGGCGGGCTTTCGGTACGACGGCGTCCCCGCCGTCGTACCTGCATATGAACGGCGAGCGCCTCTTCAATCCACCGGGCTAAACTGCTCATACAGCGCGCTGTTAATCGCCGTGAGCGCGATACCCACGAACAGGTTCGCCCCGAACGCCAGCCCCGCCGATAGGAGCAGGTTCCATTTCAACGCAACGCCCAGAATCCAGATTCCCAGCCCGGGCGCGCCGCTCAACGCCAGCGCGGGCATCATCAACACGCCCGTCAACAGGCGCTGCGTATAGTCCGAAGGGTCGGGGTTCACCAGCGCAATCCACATCATCGCCATCTGCAACACGACGCACCACGAAATCGCCACCAGGCTCCCACCCAGCCAGAACAGCCAGTCCTGCGGGAACAGCACGCTGGCGGCAATCACGGTAATCAGTTGCGAGAGCGCGAACAACGCGACGGTCGGCAACGACTCCACTACCACGACAGCGCGAGGCGAGAACGGCAACGGCTTCTGCCACTCTACGCGGCGCAGCATATCGGTCATGCTATAGTACGCGCCGAAGGCGATGAAGAACACCACCAGCGCCTGCGCCGCGATATAGACCACGCGCAGTGGGGCGGCGAGGTCGCGTTCGGGGTCCGCGCCGAGCTTGACGAACAGCATAAACCCGACGGGCAACGCCGCCATGAGTGCGATGACCGCAAGATTGCCCCAGCCGCTGGCGCGCCAGGTAATCAGCAGGTCGCGCCAGAACAGCGCCCACACGCCGCGCGGCGTCCAGCGCTCCAGCCAGCGCAGCGTGCGCAGCGGTTTTTTCGCCGCGCTCTCCGCCTTGCGCTCGATGTAGACGCGGAAGGGGTCGCGTTGCGCGGCGCGCGCCTGCGCCCCTTTACGAGCCAGCGACGCGCCCACCTCATAGAGCCGGTCCTGATAGCGCACCAGCGCGGCGTTGCCCAGCAGCGTCCCGACCAGCCAGAACGCCAGCCCGAACCAGAGCGCGGGCGTGAAACCGTTGTAGAGAACTAACGCCGCGTCCGCCAGCGCACGCACAGGCAGCAGCAGCGCATAGGCAGGCGTCCAGTCCACGGCTTGCCCGATGTACGCCGCGAGTCCTTGCCCCGGCTCGGCGAGGCGCAACAGCCACACCTTGCCGCCGACTACCAGCACACACAACGCCGCCCAGCCGATCAGCCCCCACGCCCAGACCTTGCGATAGCTCCTGCCTGCAATCTCCGCCGCCTCCAGCGCGACGCTCCCCAGCAACGCCGACGCAAACACCAGCAGATAAAGCAGCGGATAAATCAGCATTACCCACGCGCTCACCGCGGGCGGCTGCGCCAGCGCCATCAGCCGCAGATTCGCCCCGCCAAACATGAACAGATAAATCACCAGCAACAGCAGAAAAAAGAGCGCGCCCAGCATCCCGCGAATCAGAATAATCCCGCGAAACAGCGTGAGCGGCTTGAGCGGCGTCGTGAACAGATAATGCACATCGCTCTCCTGAACGAGAATCTGCGCAGGGCGAAAGACCGACGGGATTACCGTGAACACCACATAGAGCCAGTGGATGAGTAGCACGACGCCGACGGAGCGGGTAAAGACCTGCTCGGGCTGGAACTCGCCCTGTGGCATGCGGGGCGGCGGCGCGTCGAACATCGAGCCAAGCAGCGCCGCGCCCCAGCCGCACAAAACGAAACCAACTACCAGCAGGGTCAGGATTGCCCGCACAGGGTTGCCGAACGCGCGGCGCAACCCGTTTATAAACACCCGCACGGTCTGAAACAGCAGCACGCGCAGCACGAGGCGCGTCATCAGCCCCCCATCACCTCGACCGTGATATGCTCATTCGTGTAGATGCACAGGCGCGCTGCGATGCGCAACGCCTCCTCGGCAATCTCGCGCGCTGAAAGATTGGTATGCTTCAACAACGCCTGCGCCGCCGCCTGCGCATACGCCCCGCCCGAGCCGATACCCACCACGCCTTCGTCCGGCTCCAGCACATTCCCGTCGCCTGCCACGACCAGCATCGTATCGGCGTCGGCGACCACCATCAGCGCGTTCAGGTGGCGCAGCACGCGATCGGTGCGCCAGTCTTTGGCGAACTCGACCGCTGCGCGGCGCAGGTTGCCCCCCGACGCCTCCAGCTTCGATTCGAAGCGGTCCATCAACGCCTGCGCGTCGGCGGCGGAGCCTGCAATCCCCGCCAGCACGCGGTTTTGATAGAGCCAGCGCACCTTGCGGGCGGTGTGCTTCATCACCACCTCGCCGAAGGTCACCTGTCCGTCGGCGGCGAAGGCGGTCTGCCCATCCCGCCGCACGGCTAAGACGGTCGTCGCGTGCATGTTCGTGTTCATTCGTCTTCCTCCAGGCTCAGGCTGGGCAGGGCGCGGTTCACTGTCTGGCGCAGCCTGTCCAGTGTGAGATGCGTGTAAATCTGCGTGGTGGTCAGGCGACTGTGCCCCAGCAGCTCCTGTACCGTGCGCAGGTCGGCGCCGCCGTCCAGCATGTGCGTGGCGAACGAGTGGCGCAGGGTATGCGGGCTGATGTCCACGCCGATTTGCCTGCCGTAGCGTTTCACGATTCGGTGCAGGCTTCGCACGGTTAGGCGGTCGCCCTGCGCGTTCAGAAACAGCGCGCGGGTGGGCTTATCGGGGTTCAGCAATTGCGGGCGGGCGCACTGCAGATAGTCCACTAACGCCTCGTGCGCCGCCTGTCCGAACAACACGATACGCGCCTTGCCCCCCTTGCCGAGCACGCGCGCCGCCGACTGCTCCAGATCCAGCGCGTTAACATCCAGACTCGCCAGCTCGCTCACGCGCAAGCCCGTCGCATAGAGC
Source organism: uncultured Fimbriimonadales bacterium (assembly GCA_964470265.1). Lineage (GTDB taxonomy): Bacteria > Armatimonadota > Fimbriimonadia > Fimbriimonadales > GBS-DC > GBS-DC. Next base: position 2,978 of record CAYYCA010000252.1, read on the forward strand.
AACTCCAGAATCGCGCGGTCGCGCAGGCGGAGGGGGTCGTACTCAGGTTCAGGCTGTTGCACAAGCTGCTCTGCTTGCGTTGCAGTGAGGAACTTCGGCAGCGGGCGTTTCTGGATGGGCAGCGCAATCTCCGCGCTGGGGTCGCGCTCCAGCCAGCCCAGCGCACGGCAGAACTTGAAGAACGCCCGCAGGCAGTACAGTTTGCGCTCGCGGGTACGACGACTCGCCGCGCGATGCGAATCCATCCAGCTGCGCACGAGCCGTTCGTTCAGGTGTTCAACCTGCTCGATGCCTGCGCCGAGAGCGTACTCCACGAACTGCGCAAGGTCGGTTCCGTACGCTTTGACGGTATGGGGCGAGCGCGTCGCGCTCAGATGCGTCAGGAACCGCTCCACTGCCTCGTCTAAGTGCATCGCGAGGGAAATTGTACCTGTTTCAAGGTATAATCTTGACGATGACGCTCACTAAAGACGATCTTCGGCAGCTTCCTCGCCTGCTGGAGGACGATCCCGAACTCCAGCTGGAGGTGGCGCGCGCCTTCTTGAACGAGGCGACCGTAACCCACCTGATGCGTCAAGACCCGCAGCTGCGCGAGGCGTTCTATCGCGCCGTGATGACTGAGCGTCTGCTGCAACTGCCTGATAAGGTGGAGCAACTGGATCAGTTCGTGCGCCAGCACGCCAGTCAGACCGATGCGCGACTCCAGAACGTCGAGCGGGATGTCTCTGAAATGAAGCAGGCGCAGGCGGTGATGCAGGCTGACCTGGAGCAGGTCAAGCAG
>CAYYCA010000253.1:0-3730 GCA_964470265.1 uncultured Fimbriimonadales bacterium
TGCTGATTGCGCCGGGCGGGGCGGGGGCAGTCTACTTGCAGAATCCCGCGTTGCAGGCGTTGCTGCCTGTGCAAACGCAAGGCACGCAGACCGTGAGTCAGCTGCGCGCGATTGGCGACTGGACAGGCGCGCGTCCCCCCAGCGGCGGCGCGACGATTACGCAGGCGCGCCTGAAAACGGGCGCCACGCTGCTTACGCAGGATGGACTGCCGATGATTGCGATACGCCCCTACGGGCTGGGCGCGGTGGTCTTTCTGGCGTTCAACCCGCTCGATGCGCCCCTGCGCGACTACAACGCCCGCGCCCGATTCTGGCAACGCCTGCTGAACCAGACGCCCAGTTTCGCGCCCAGCTTCTCCATCGCCGCAATTCATCAAAGTCAGGGCGGCTACGACCGCTGGGGGCGGGCGCAAATCACAACCGATATCGAACTGAAACCGCCGAGCGTTGCCCTGATTATCGTGCTGCTGAGCCTCTATTTCCTGCTTGTGGTGCCAGTGAACTACTGGACGCTGAAGCGGCTACGCGCGCTGGATTGGGCGTGGGTGGTCACCCCGCTGATTGCGCTGGCGTTCGTCGGAATCCTCTGGCGACTGGCAGGCGATTTGTATCGCAAGTCGCTCTCCAGCCAAGTGCAGACGGTGATTGTGGCGCAGGCGGGCAACCCCGATGCCTATGCGATTAACAGCGCGCTCTTCTTCTTCCCCCGTGCAGGGCTGTTCGACCTGCGGTTTGACCAGAGCGATATGGTGGAGGCAGGCACAGGGCAGGAGTTCGGCGCGGGCGGGATGCAGGTTCCCACCGTGCGTACGGTGGAGGGCGACCCCAAGCGGGTGGAGGGCTATCGCGTGTCGAACCTGAGTTTCCAGTGGTTCCGCTACACGCGCTCGGTGCAGCTCAGAGGGCAGGTCGAGGGGGTGCTGAAGGTGGAACAGCGCGGGGGCGAGGCGCGCCTGTCAGGGATCGTGCGCAACCGCATGCCCTATAACCTGCAAAATGTGCAGATTCTGACTCCATTCGGTAAGGTTCAGGTGGGCGCCCTGCCCGCGCGCGGCTCGATCACGCTCTCGCGCGAAGTGCTGGAGCCTCTGACGCCTGTGCAGTACGGCTACTCCGACTGGAGCTGGAATTACGCGCTCTCCATGTCGCCTGAAGCACTTGCCAGCTTCCTGTTGCAGCGGCGCGAGTATAAGGGGAGCGCCGTGCTGACAGCGCGAGCCTCAGAGCCTGTGCTGCCCCCCGAAGTGGACGACGCGGCGGAGCAGGCGGCGCAGGTCACTTACCTCATCAGTTTCCCGCTGGAGGGCGCGACGCCATGAAACGCTGGCTGGAGAACCCCCTGCTGCGTTACCAGCTGTTCGGCTTCACGGTCAATCGCTGGAAGCGACAGCCGCTGCTCTACGGCGCGGTCGCGGTCGGCGTCGGGCTGACCTACCTGATGGTGTACCAGCTGGTCGCTTTTAATCAAACCTCCTTCGCCGCCGCGCTCAATCTGTGTCTGTTTGTGATGTGTCTGACCGCGCCGCTGATGGCATACAATCTATTCTCGCTGGAGTACGAGAAGCAGACCTGGGAGTCGCTTGCGCTCACGCGCCTGACCGCGCGTGAGATTCTCTGGGGCAAATTCGGCGCAGCGCTGGCGCGCGTGGGAATCCTCACCCTGCTCGCCTTGCCGATTCTGCTCACCACCATCGAGCTGGACATCTACATCTTCGACTCCCGCAGGGGCAGAATCCCGACCGTACTGGAGTCGACCACGAATCTGTATGTATTGACGGCGGGCGTGTCGCTGCTGTTTAGCTGGGGCGCGCTGCTGGTCTCGCTGGGGATGTGGCTTTCGTTCTACCTCAAGCGCACGCTCAGCACGGCGTCCACGCTTTATGCGGGGCAGGTGTTCGCCCTCGCGCTGATGCCGATGCTCTATCTCACCTTCAGCGCGGGGGAAACGGGAAGCGAACTCATCGGCGCAATCACGAGCTACTGGGAGGGCTTCGCGTGGTGGGTTGCTTCCCTGTTCACGGCGCGGGTCATTCTCTACCTCAACCCGTTCTGGGCGACGACCGAGCTGAACGCCATCCTCCCGCCGAGATACACCTGGTGGGACGGTGGATGGGATGGCTCTACCTACGCTGAAGGGTTATTCTATCTCAACTGGGGCTTCGCGCAAAGTGTCGCCTACCTCGCGCTCGCGCTGCTTTTTGCAGGACTCACTTATCGCGGGCTGAAACATGCATGGCGCAAATAGGGGTGTCGCTTTATGCTGGATGTCAAGGGACTACGCAAAGAGTATGGGGAGCTGGTCGCCGTGCGCGACATCTATTTCCAGCTGTACCCGGGCGATGTGTTCGGCTTCATCGGTCCGAACGGCGCGGGCAAGACCACGACGATTAAGATGCTCGCCACGCTACTGGAGCCGACGGCGGGCACGGCGACGCTGAACGGCATCGATATCGTGCGTCAACCCGAAGAAGTGCGCCCCCTGCTGGGGTATATGCCCGATTTTTTCGGGCTGTACGAAGGCATCACAGTGACCGAGTATCTGGAGTTTTTCGCGGCGGCGTATCGGATCCCCCGTGCGCAACGCGCCGCGATTATCGAAAATGTGCTGGAGCTGACCGACCTCACGGTCAAAAAAGACGCCTATGTGGAGACGCTCTCACGCGGGATGCAGCAGAGGTTGTGCCTCGCCAAGAGCCTCGTGCATGACCCGATTCTGCTGCTGCTGGATGAGCCGGCGTCGGGCTTAGACCCGCGCGCCCGCATCGAAATCAAGGAACTCATCCGTGAACTGGGCGCGATGGGCAAAATCGTGCTGGTCTCCTCGCACATCCTGCCCGAACTGGCGGACTTCTGCAACAAGATTGGCATCATCGAGAAGGGCGAGCTGCTGGTGTGGGGCGCGGTGGACGAGATTGTGCAGCAGATGCAAGCGAATCGCATTCTGGAGATTAAGCCGCTGGGCGAGCCTGAGCCACTGATTCAGCGTCTGGAGCGCGAGGCGCATGTGCATGGGGTCGAAACGCGCAACGGCAGCCTCTATGTGCATTTCGCGGGCGGGCTGGAAGAGCAGGCGGACTTGCTCTCCGCGCTCATCCACGACGGCTACCGCATCGCCGCGTTCCGCGAGGAGTCGCTCGACCTCGAGGATGTGTTTATGCAGATTACGAAGGGCGAGGTGAGCTGACGGCTCACTCGCCCGACACGACGGGCAATCCCTCGCGTCTCCAGGCGAGCATTCCGCCCTCCATGTTATAGGCATTCGTGTAGCCCGCCTGCTGCGCAATCCGTTGCGCCTGACCGCTGCGGTTTCCGCTTCGGCAGACGAAGTAAATCTTCTTATCCTTAGGCAGGTCTTTTACCCAATTCTGAATCTGATCGAGCGGTTTGTTTTGCGCCTCCTTAATTCGCTCCATACGGAACTCCGCGGGCGTGCGCACATCGATAATCACGACATCCTTGCTGGCGCGCTGCTCGTACACCTCACGAGGCGTGACGGTGGTCTTTGCGCCCTGCTGCTCCTGCATTTCGCACGCAGCGAGCGAAACGCCCAGTAATGCGCCGATGAGTGCCTTGACGATTCGCATGGTCGCCTCCTATTGATTAGAGTCACAAAGGCGCGGGGAGGATTCGCGTTTGCAGGCTGCATCACGAGGGTTTCAGGCGTCGATAGCCTGTTAAGTCCCTCAAAGGTTAGCTCGTTTTGAACAGGCGAGATTCCTCGCTCTGCTCG
>CAYYCA010000254.1:0-3724 GCA_964470265.1 uncultured Fimbriimonadales bacterium
AGGCCGTCGCTGGCGCCCACGTCGAGATAGAAGCGCATCGGCGCCAAGTCCACCGTGTCGGCCAGCAGCATGGGATCGCGTTCGGCGCGCAGGGCCGGCGTCGCGTACAGCCAGTTGCGCTGGCCGAGGAACTGGTCGGCCGCGCTGTAATTCCATAGCGCGGCGCTGTGTGCCCCCACGCGGCTGAACAGCTTCGGATGGCGTAAGGCCAGATGCAGCGCGGCGCGCCGCCAGCGACGCTGGGCGCGGCGTCGCCTGAGCGCGGCGCGGCGGGCGCGCTCGAAATGGGCGTGGTCGTCGCGCCGGAGACGGCGGGCGGCTCTGGCTCAGGGCGGGCGGTTGTTTCGTCAGGCGGGCGCGACGGCTCCTCCGCGGGCGGGGCAATCGGCGGCGGAGGCTCCTCGTCCTCCTGCTCTACGATAGGCGGCTCAGGCTCATGCGTCGGCGCAGGCGCCACCACCGCAGGCTCCGACAGGCGCGCCCGCTGCGCCTGCAGCTTCTTCTCAATCGCGTTCACCTGCTCCATCAGGTCCGCCCAGATACGCGCACACACCGTGCCCCCATACACTCGCTTCATCGGGCGATACTCCCAGCGCTGCGTCTGCGGATTGTAATACTCGCTGGCGACCCACACCACCGCGAGGTACTCGTTCGTGTAGCCCACGAACCATGCGTCGCGATAGTCGCTGGTGGTGCCTGTTTTTCCGCGAGCGTTGGGGATGCGCGCCGCCGCTTTGCCCGTGCCGTTCACCACCGCCTGACGCAGAATTTCGTCGATCCACTCCGCGCTCTGTTCCGACAGCACATTCGGGATGATTTGCCCTGTTTGCTCCATCAGCGTGACGCCGTTGCGGTCTTCCACGCGCCGCAGCATGAACGGCTCGATGCGGTTGCCCTTGAGCGCGAACACACTATAGGCTTCCGCCAGCTCGATGGGCTTGACGGCGGACGCGCCCAGCGCGAGGGGCAACACGGGGTCTAACGGCGATTCGATGCCGAAGCGCGTGCGGGCGAACTCGGCGACGCGGTCGATGCCCACAAGTTGCGCGGCGCGCACGGCGGGGATGTTGATCGACGAGGCGAGCGCGCGCGTCACGCTCACGCTGCCGCGGAACTTGCCGTCGGCGTTTTGCGGACGCCAGCGTTTGCCTCCGCCTCCCGGCAGGCTGAGGGGCGTATCGGAGAGCATGGAGTTCGGCGTGAGCTTGCCCAGTTCGAACGCCGTCGCGTACACAATCGGCTTGAACGCTGAGCCGGGCTGCCGACGCCCCTGCGTGATGTTGTTATACTGCGACCGCCTAAAATTCACCCCGCCCACCAGGGCGCGAATCTGCCCTGTGCGCAGGTCAATCAGCGCGATTGCGCCCTGCGTGACGCCCTGCGACTGGAACGCCTGCACCCCCCGCTGCAACGCCGACTCCGCCGCGCGCTGCATCTCCATGTGCAAAGTGGTGTAGACCTTCAGGTTGCCCTGCAGCAGCAGTTCGCGTCCGTACTGGGCTTCCAGCTCGCGCAGCACATCCATCACGAAGTAGGGCGCGAGGAAGCGCGAGCGCGGACGGCTGCGGGCGAGGCGCAGCGGCTCCGCTTTTGCGGCGTCGCGCTGCTCGGGCGTGATGTAGCCCTCCTGCGCCATCAAGTTCAGCACCAGATTGCGCTGAAAAATCGCCTCGTCGGGGTTGCTGAACGGGTCATAGCCCGAAGGACGCTGAGGCAGGGCAGCTAACAATGCACACTCGGCTAAGGTCAGCTGCTCCAGCGGTTTGTTGAAGTAGACCCGCGCCGCCGCCTTGACCCCATACGCCCCGTTGCCGTAATAGACCTGATTCAGGTACAGCTCCAGAATGCGCTCTTTGGTCAGGCGGCGTTCCATCTCCTGCGCGAGGATAATCTCCTGCAGCTTGCGGGCGATGGTGCGCTGCTGGGTCAGGAACACATTGCGCGCGAGCTGCTGCGTGAGCGTGCTGCCCCCCTGCTTGATGTCGCCTTCCGTCAGGTTCACCCAGAGCGCGCGCGCCGTGCCGCGCCAGTCCACCCCGCTGTGCTGCCAGAACCGCTTGTCCTCTTTGGCGATGGTCGCGTTGATGAGGTGCTTGGGAATCTCCTCTAAAGGCGCGGGTTCGCGATACTCTTCGGCGATTCGCGCGAGCATCACGCCGTCGGCGGAATAAATGAAGCTCGCATCGCGCGGCTGATAGTTCTCGATGACGCTCACGGAGGGCATCATCTGCGCGACCTGGTAATACAACACGCCTGCGAAGGTCATCCCGCCCAGCAGGAGTATCAAAAAGAGCAGGGTGAGGTATGCGAGCAGCCGCTTCCACCATCGCCGTTTTTTGCGTTTGCGCGGCTGCGCCTGCCCACCCGCCGACATCGCCTTGCGCATAGACACGATAAAGTATACCGCAACCCCTGTAAAAACCCCCTGACTGCGCCGAATTTCAAAGAAGTGGCAGGAATCGCCACGAATATGGTGTATAATTGGGCTATTGAAGCGCTTCAATACGCAGTGGGGCATCTGAAGCGCGAAGGAGGACTGCAATGAGGCGTGGATTTACGCTGATTGAGTTATTGGTGGTTATCGCGATTATCGCCATCTTAGCGGCGATACTGTTTCCTGTGTTTGCGCAGGCGCGTGAGAGCGCACGCAAGACGACCTGTTTGTCGAACACCAAGCAGATTAGCCTCGGCATCATGCAGTATCTTCAGGACTACGACGAGTTCTTCCCGATGTCCCAGTACGGCGGCGGCAACACGAACATTCCCCAGATGTTGTGGACTGGCATGATTTATCCGTATGTCAAGAGCGGTCGTGTGGAGCCTCACTGGATGAACCCGAACCTGAAGTGGTATCCGGGCGTTGAGGGCATTTTCAGCTGCCCCAGCTACCCCGCGCCCCAGCAGAATGGGCAATACGGCGTGCATTATGATGTATTTGCGGACTTCTGGAACTGCTGTGCGCCGGGGTCGCAGACAGACGCGCGGCATCGGGTGACCTCGATTGCCGCGATTGAGACGCCCGCCGAGAAGGTGATGATGGCGGAGACGGGCGTGAACGACGCGACCTGGGGCTGGCCCTTCTTCGGCACATGGCAGTGGGATTGGGCGGATTCGGTGGGCAACCCGCGCGGCTCGGCGGACAACGCGCGAATCGCCCTGGAGCGCGACTGCGACTACCGTCCAAGTGGAAACGGCACCTGGGCGGGCTGCGGGATGCTGCCGCGCTACCGCCACAATCGCGTCGCCAATGTCGCTTTCTTCGACGGCCATGTGCAGGGCATGGCGCGGGGCAAAATCCTCTGGTTCAAGCATATCTATATCCCCGTCGGCTTGCCCGGACAGTGGACGGCGGAGGGGTGGTATCCGTATTGATGGTTAGTAGTCTGCCCTCCCCCCTCTCCCGCGACGCGGGAGAGGGGGGGAACCAGCGGCGTGGTATGCGCACGCGACTCCCCTCTCCCACGCTGTGGGAGAGGGGCTGGAGGTGAGGGCAAATTCGGGAGGGAACGATGAACCGCGAAACAAAACTGGCAATCGTCGCGATTACGCTGATTGTGGCGGCGGCGGTGATTTTCTTCTTCACCTACCGCAGCACGCAGCCACAGTTTGTGGAGCCAGACCCGAACGAGCTGGAGAAGCGTATCCAGCAGATTCAGAATGATCCCAACATGCCGCCGCAAGCCAAAGAGGCGGCTATCAGCGAAATCCGGCGGCGGATGGGCGG
>CAYYCA010000255.1:0-3715 GCA_964470265.1 uncultured Fimbriimonadales bacterium
CGAAAACTGGCTCGGTTCCCCCTACGCAGTAGGGGGAACCTTACGGAGGGGGTTCTTGAAAAATACCGCTTTTACTCCCGAGTTGTGGGAGAGCGTTGTACCCTTATCAGCCTACCCCCTCTCCCGCGTCGCGGGAGAGGGAGAACGCGCTACGCGGCGCGTGCACGCGACTCCCCTCTCCCACGCCGTGGGAGAGGGGCTGGGGGCGAGGGCAAACAACAGCAGGCGCGCCCCTGACGGAGTTTTTTTACGCCACTTGAAACCCCGATTGGTATTATCAAGAGAAGCCCCCGTAGTCTATCGCGCGTTTCCCCGATGTAGGGTATACTTAACCTCTGACTATCGCAGGAGGTGTTCTCTCTTGGAGCGGGTTTCAATATTCGTTGATGGCGCAAACATGTACTATGCCCAGAAGCGGCTTGGATGGTTTATCGACTATCGCAAGCTGCTCTGCTATTTCCGGACGACTCTTGGCATGAAGGTGGCGGACGCCTACTATTACACGGCAGTCGACCCCAACGCGAAGGGACGCGACGCGACCTTCCACGACTATCTGCTGCACTCGGGCTATGTGCTGCGCACGCGCCCAATTAAGGGGTGCTGCAGTAGCGAGGGGCGCGAGGAGTTGCCCTGGGAGCGAATCGAACTGGCGGTGGACATCGTGATGGACGCGCTGTTGACGCTGGATCATTACGATGTGTGCGTGATTCTCAGTGGCGACGGCAACTTCGAGCGGCTGGTGGAGACGCTGCGAGCAAAGGGCAAGAAGGTGATGGTGTTCGCACATCCTGAAATGACCGCGCGCGAGCTGCGTATCGCCACAGGTCCGAACTTCCACGACCTGCGCGATGTGGAGCGATTTATCGCGCGCACAGATCGCGCGCCGGAGCCGTGCCCCGACAAGGCCGTTTACGGCGCTGCTGCCGAAGAGCGTCATGAGTGAACAAGCTCCCGTGTTCCGCTCTGGCTTCGTGGCGGTGATTGGCAAGCCGAATGTGGGCAAAAGCACGCTGGTCAACCACTTCGTCGGGCGCAAGGTGAGCATCGTCTCGCCGCGCCCGCAGACCACGCGCCGCCGTATTCTGGGCATCCTGAACCTGCCCGACGCGCAAATCGTGTTCGTGGACACCCCCGGCATCCATAAGCCGAAATACAAACTCGGCGAGCGGATGGTGGAAGCCGCTGTCGGCGCGCTGCCCGACGCCGACCTGATTCTGTTCGTCGTGGACGCCTCCAAACCGCCCAGCGCAGAAGACAAACAAATCGCTGAACTGCTGCAAAAGGAGGCGCGCGCGCCGATTGTGCTGGTGCTGAACAAGATGGACAAGCTGCCCCCCGAAAAGGTGAAGCCGCACACCGAAGCATACTGGCAGCTTGTGCCCAACCACGCCGACTGGATGATGACCAACGCCGTCAAGGGGCACAACTGCGACAAACTGCTGAACATCATCCTCCAGCATCTGCCCGAAGCACCGCCGTTTTTCCCCCAGGAACAGATTACCGACCAGCCCGAACGCCTCTTCGCCGCCGAAATTATTCGCGAAAAAGTGTTGCTCAACACCTATCAGGAGGTGCCCCACGGCGTCGGCGTCGCCATCGAACGCTGGGAGGAGCGTCCGAACGGCGTGCTGTATATCGCCGCCACTATCTATGTGGAGCGCGACACGCATAAGGGCATCGTGATTGGCGAAGGCGGCAAGATGCTCAAAAAAATCGGGCAACGCGCCCGCGAGGAACTCGAACTCTGGCTCGGACGCAAGATTTTTCTCGAACTATGGGTCAAAGTGCGCGAGGACTGGCGCAACATCCCCAGCTTCTTCCAGCAGATTGAAAGTTGAAGCCCCCCTTAGCAGGAATTTTTGAATCGCGGTTCGAATCTCAACAAGCATGGAGCGCATCGTCGTCAAAAGTCCTGCGGACGGCAGCGTGGTGGGTGAGGTCGCGGTCACTCCCACAGATCAGATCGACTCGATGGTGGAGCGGGCGCATCGGGCGTATATGGCGTGGCGCGAAGTTCCCCTGGCTCAGCGCGTGGAGCCGCTGCGCCGCCTCAAACGGCTAATCCTGAAAGAGCGCCATGCCATCGCCGAACTTGTGGCGCGTGAGCAGGGCAAGCCGTGCATCGAGGCGATGATTGTGGAGCTGTTCCCCCCGCTCGATGTGAGCGCGTTCCTAATGTACGAGGGCGTGCGTCTGTTGCAGCCTCGTCAAGTGCGCTCCAAAAACCCCTTCTTCAGCGACCGACGCTGCACCTACTACTTCCATCCCTATGGCGTGTGGGCAGTGATTGCCCCGTGGAACTACCCGTTCACCATCCCGATGACCCAGTTGATGGCGCTGACGCTGTCGGGCAACGCCGTGCTGCTGAAACCGTCGCCGCTGACCCCGCTCACGGGCGCAAAAGTGGTCGAACTTTTCGAACAGGCGGGCTTTCCTGAGGGGCTGGTGCAGGTTGTGCAGGGCGGTGCGCCCCAGGGCGAGGCGATGCTTGCCAATCCGCTCGTGCGCGGCGTGATTTTCACGGGCAGCGTCCCCATCGGACGGCGCGTCGCCGAGCAAGCCGCCAAAACGAATAAGAAAGTCATCCTCGAACTCGGCGGCAAAGACCCCGCGATTGTGCTTGCGGACGCCGACCTGAAACACACCGCGCAGGGCGTCGCCTGGGCGGCGATGGTGAACGCCGGGCAGACCTGCGCCTCTATCGAGCGCGTCTATGTCGAGCGGCGCCTCTACGAACCGTTCCTGAATGCCCTGCGCGACGAGCTGGCCAAAATTCGCGTGGGGCATCCGCTGAGCCACGAGACCGACATGGGACCCGTCGTCGCCCGATTCCAGCTGGAGCGCGTGCAGAAGCACATCGAAGACGCCTGCACGAAAGGCGGGCGGATTCTCTTCGGCGGGCGTGTGCGCACGGATCTGGGCGAGCTGTATCACGAGCCGACGCTGATTGCCGACGCGACCGACGAGATGCTCGGCATGCAGGAAGAGACCTTCGGACCGCTGGTGATGGTTCAGCCTGTGGAGAGCGCGGAGGAGGCAGTACGCAAGGCGAATGCGAGCGCGTTCGGCTTGACGGCGTCGCTCTGGACGCGCGACCCGCGCAAGGCGCAACGCCTCGCGCCGATGCTGGAGTGCGGCTCGGTCAGCGTCAACTCGCACATCGTGGCGTATGGCGATAGCTACGGCGTGTGGGGCGGATTCAAAGACTCTGGCGTCGGGCGCACCCACGGCGAATTCGGATTGTATGAACTCGTGCAGCCCCAATATGTGAGCGAGGTCTATACAGGTAAGCCCGAGCTGTGGTGGTATCCCTACAGCGCGCGCGTGCATCGCATCACCGACTGGCTAATGGAGTTTCTGGCGGAGCCGAGCCTGAAGCTGGGGGGCAAAACCCTGCGCCGCCTGCTGCCCGAAATGCGCTACCTGACACGACATTTTTCACCGATGAAGATGACCGGGGAGATGATGAGGTATCTACGGTAATACTAACCCAAGTTGCTACCTATCGGTTTCGGGCGGGCGAGATTCCTCACGCCGCTCGGAATGACAGGATTACTTTCGCGAAATTGAACTGGTCATTCCGAGCCGAGGGCGAGGAATCTCGTAGAAGTAGCAACTTGGGTTTTCATAACCTTAACCAGTCGGGGTTTCAAGCGAGACAAAACCTTCGTGGGCGGCGCGCCTGCTGTTTTTCGCCCTCACCCCCAGCCCCTCT
>CAYYCA010000256.1:0-3701 GCA_964470265.1 uncultured Fimbriimonadales bacterium
AGCGTCGGCGTCCCCGCCGACGACGCACCGGAAACACAACCTGATATGACTACGCCGCGCGTTGCTGCAGATAGTCCGCGAGCGCGCCCCAGTACGCCTGCAGTCGCTGGAGCGCGTCGGGCGCGCCCGTGAGGTCGCCTTGCTTGCCCGCTTGCTCCAGTTCGAAGGCGATTGCAGCGAACTCGTCCGCCCCGACCGAGCGCGCGCTGCCCTTGAGCGTGTGCGCCGCCTTGCCCAGCGTCGCCGCGTCGCCTTGCGAAACGGCGGTCGCGATTTGCGCCATCAGCTCAGGCGTCTGCGCCAAAAAGTCGCTCAGAATCTCCGCGATGAACTCCTCATCGCCCCCGCTAATCTCATTCAGATAGTCGTAGTTGAGCATGGTTTGCCTCCGTTATTACAGTTGTTCAAATTCTTCGGGACTGATGCCTGCTTGACGCAGGATGCTCCGCAGCGTTCCCAGCCCTATCTCTTTGTGATGCGGTACAATCGCAGTGAATGTGCCCTCCTCCGTGCGTTTGACGAATTTGACATGACTGCTTCGCTGACTGGCAACCTCGAAACCTGCTGCTTCCAGTTTACGCTTTACTTCACGGTACGGAAGCGGCTTGAGCATCGCGAACCTCTACCTCGAGAGTATACAGTTTCGGCGCTTGCGTCGGCGTGGGAGGCTCGAAGTAAAGCTCGATCGCCTCGCGCAGGTTTTCCAGCGCTTCTTGCTCCGTATAGCCCTGACTCGCCACATCCAGCTCCAGACACTGGGCGATGAACAGGTCGCCTTCTCGCCAAACAGATGCTGTAAAGGAGCGTTTCATGGTTGTGCCCCCGATAATCATACCTTATGTGTGTTCACTTGTTGCACGGACACTCCTGTCCGTGCAACAAGGGCGTGGCTTGGGCGTCTCGCCCAAGCGCGAACTTACTCCGCACGGACGGGAGTGTCCATGCGACTAAGCGGCGTTTGCACGGACAGGAGTGTCCGTGCTACGGAGCCAGTGGGCGAGCGTCGCGCGGAGTTTGTCCGCCTGAATCGGCTTGCTCAGATAGTCGTTCATGCCGCAGGCAAGACACTTTTCGCGGTCGCCCTCTAAGGCGTTGGCAGTAAGCGCGATAATCGGCGTCTGCACGCCGCGCTCACGCAGAACGCGCGTCGCCTCGTAGCCGTCCATCTCCGGCATCTGGCAATCCATCAGAATCAGGTCGTAGTTATTATCGGTTGCTTTCTCCACTGCCTCCAGCCCGTTCACGGCAATATCGACCTCAAGCTGCAGCTTGCTCAACAGTCGCGTCGCCACTTTGCGGTTGACTTCGTTGTCTTCCACCAGCAGAATGCGCCTGCCTGGGAACGCTTCGGGCAAGGATTCAGGCTGGGTTGAGTCGCTCTGGGTCTGCGGCGGCTGCGTAGCAGGGAGCGGCAGATCCACATAAAACAAGCTGCCGACGCCCTCCTCGCTCTCCACGCCGATTCGTCCGCCCATCATCTCGGCGAGTCGCTTACAGATGGTCAGCCCCAGCCCCGTGCCGCCGTATTTGCGGGTGGTCGAGCTGTCCGCCTGCGTGAACGCCTCGAACAGACTCGTTTGCTTTTCCTCTGGGATGCCAATGCCTGTGTCCTGGACGCCCATCCACACGCCCTGAGGATAAGTCGGGCTGGGCAACAGGATGAGCGTCACGCTACCTTCGTGGGTGAACTTAATCGCGTTGCTGATGAAGTTCGCCACAATCTGGCGCAGGCGCACTGGGTCGCCGAGAACCCATTCGGGGGCGTTAGGTTCGATTCGCGTCTCAAGCACCAAGCCCTTCTCGCTGGCGCGTCCGCCAAAGAGCGCGACCGCCTCCTGCGCCAGTTCGTGCAGATTCACGGGAATCCGTTCCAGCGTCATCTTACCCGCCTCAATTTTGGACAGGTCTAATATGTCGTTCAGCAGTCCCAGCAGGTAGTGCGCGCTGTTTTTGAGCGTGCGGAGCAGGTCTTGCTGTTCGGGCGTGAGCGGCGTGTCTTCGAGCAGCTGCACCATGCCCAGCACGCCGTTCATGGGGGTACGAATTTCGTGGCTCATGTTCGCGAGGAACTCGGACTTGGCGCGGCTGGCGGCTTCGGCGCGAACCGCCATCTCGTTCGCTTCCAGCAGGGCAAGCTCCAGACGCTGGTTGGTTTCTTCGAGAAGCTTCTGAGTGAGTTTGCGCTCGTGGATGTCGCGGGCGAGAATAACAACGCAATCCTCAGTGTAAGGCACGAACCGCGCCTCGAAAAAGTGTTCTTCCTTTTCTAACGGAATACTATATTCCAACAGAAACATTTCTCGCGTTTCCAAGACGAAGTGGATAATATTGAGCACCTGATCCGCGAACTCTTGGGGCAAACAGTTATGCAAAGTGTTGCCCAGCAAAATGGTTTTTGGCATCGCGAGCAGGCTCTCGTCATGGGCGTAGACTTCGCGATAGACGCCCTCCTTGTCAATGACAAATAACAGATCTGGCAACGCGGACAAGAGCGAGTTCAAATACTGCTCGCGTTCTTGCACCTGCCGCAGGAGCTGTATCTGCTCAGTCAGGTCGATGGAGACGCCCACCAGCGTTTTGAGTTCGCCGCGTTCGTCATAAAGATGCGAAAAGTAGGTGCGGTAGTAGCGTCCCAGCCATTCGCGCTCGGTCACGAGCTGCTCGCCTTGCAGCGCGCGCTGGAAATCTTCGTAGAGTTCGGGCACATCCTGAGACGCCGCCAGCACATTAAGCCCGACGAGCGGAATGTCGGGATAGCGTCGGGGCAGGTCGCGCAGCGCCGCCCCCTCGATCATCTCCAGATTGCCCTGCGCGTCGCAGGCAAATACAATCACAGGGGCGTGTTCCAGCACCTGCTGGCGCAGGTGGTTTACATACTGGAGACGCTGCTGTTGCTCCTGCTCGCGCAGATGCACGGCGCGTCGGTAGCGAAATCCCAGAAAAGTGAACGCCCCAACAGCCAGCGCGAATGCGCCCGCCAGCAGAACCAACCGTTCGTACGCGCCGTTCATCGCGGAGACGCTTTCTATGTAGTCTTCTGCGCCGAAGCCCACGCCCAGCGCGCCGACGACCTCACCCTGATAGTTGCGTAGGGGAACATAGGCGCATACATAGTTGCCCCAAGGACTGGGTGTGACGCCCGTGATTTGCGGTATGCCCTGTGCGATAACGGCATGCATTTCCAGCCCCGCTTCCGGGTACTCGTCGCCGATGTAGGATTTATCTTCCACGCCGTCGCGGTCGTGGTCGCCAGGAGGCGTGGCGTCCAGCACGAAGTAGATTTTGCCGTCTTTGCGAATGAAGGTGTAGATGAACTTGATTTTGGGGTTCGTCGCCTGAATTTTCGCCAGCGGCTCAATCGCGCGTCGGTACTTTTCCGTGTTCTCCTCGCCGGGTTGGAAGGTCTGGTGGAGTTCGGGATCGACGGTGGTCGCTGCCGCCAGCGCCGTATTGAGCAAGGTCTGATAGAATTCGCGCTGGATATGCCGTTTCGCATCTTGGTGAAATAGGTTCAGCGCGCCCGCCGCTGCGCCGAACACGGTCAGCGTCGCCGTCGCGCCCCACAGAATCGGATAACCCCAGTTATGCAGCCACTGCCGCATCGCAAGGGGGTTATTCCATAGTTTCTGAAGGGTTATACCAACTGGGTTTTAAGTGCGTCGTCGGCGGGGACGCCGACGCTACGAACGCGCTTCGCGTAG